>JBBQYT010000296.1:0-4159 GCA_038208385.1 Longimicrobiales bacterium
ACTTCGAGCGCTATACGCGGAGCATCACTCACCTGTATGCTCAGTCTGTACATTTGAGCGTTTTCCAATCCGGCCTTATCGACGAACTGAGCCGGCAACGCGAAGTTGACGACGCTCCACCGGTGCCGGCCGGTTTCAGCACCTGGCATCCGTTTGCGCAGTTACAGTATTTCGACATCAAGAACCGGATGGCCGACTTTGTAGTGCAGGCGCTGGACCGGGCGACGATGGCGCACTCCGTCGAAGCGCGCGTTCCGTTTCTCGACCACGAGGTAGTCGAGTTCTGCGCCGACATTCCGCCGCGCGTGAAAATGAAGTGGCTGCGGGAGAAGCACGTGCTGCGCCGCGCGATGACAGGCATACTGCCTTCCGACATAGTCAATCGAAAAAAATTTGGGATGAAAGTGCCGACCGATATCTGGCTGCGCGGCACGCTTCCCGAATTTGCGGAGGAACGACTTTCAGAATCTTCTCTCCGCGATGCAGGCTACTTCAGCGCTGAGAAAGTGGGCGCAAGTCTCAAGCGCCATCGTGAGGGAAAGGAAAACCTCGGTCAGATTCTGTCCCTGGTACTCGGCGTCCAACTGTGGCATGGATTGTTTCGCAAAGGCCAGTCCTTTTGAAAAACTCCCCGTTTGTCACAGGCGCTCAGAGCCGGCCTCCGCATCGATTGCAGAATGCCGCATCCATATCGTGATCGTCACGATCGTCCAGTAAATGGACTGCGAAATGCTCGTGAACCAGTGCGTGTGTCCTTCGACCATGTACATCGCCGCGCCCCGCTGATTTCACCAGGGCCTCATGATCGGGAATTGCGTGGCATCCGTCGCACGATCATGAGAGTACTGCTTACTGGCGCTACCGGCTACGTTGGCGGGCGGCGCCCCAGCGCGCCGCCCGCACACACACGCAACGGTCTTAGGAGCCGCACTCAGCAGCGAGCACCAGTGCCTCCGGCTTGCTCTTGTGTCCGGCATCCTTCATTACCGACGGGACTTCGGGGTCGGAGACGAAGCTCTCCCAGCCCTGCTGATCCCAGTCGAAAATCACCCAGACCCGGTCCGCCTGATGCGGGTCGCGAAAGACCAGCGCACCCTTCGATCCGTGCTGCTTCCGCTTTTCAGCGCCACCGGCCGAGAAGACCTTCATGAAGCGATCGAAATCCTCGACGGTTGTCGTTGCGAGTAACATGATTTGTTCTCCTTGTGCGTAAATGGTTGTGTTCCTGTAATTCGTGTCCTTCAAACCGCTGCTACCATGTTCGTCTGGCTCATGTCGACCGTGCGTTCATCCGGCTCAATCGCGCCGAGGTTCTTCACGATCCGGAAGTGGCCGCCGCTCGCCTTGGCGATGTACATGTTCATGCGCAGGTGATGCTGACCCGGCATCATCGCGGCTGCGCCCCCCGGTCCCTGAGAGATCGTTGCGTGATCGAGCGCACTGATGACGTCTTCCTGCCTGACCGAACCGGCCTCCTTCACAGCAGCTTCCCAGAGTCGCAGGCCCCGGTAGAGGCCTGAACACGCGCTACCGGCCGTGAACTTCGCGTGGCCAGGGTAGAGTGCGTCGTACTGTTGGAGCAGACTCTGGCTGAATGGGTCGCTGACGGCCTGGTAGTAGTCGAGACAGCTGTACAGGCCTTCCACATGCGCGGCCGGCACCATGTTCAGGAAATTCTCGTCGAAGTACGTGCAGACGAGATGTCCTCCACGCTGGGTGAAGCCGGAGTCGTGGAGTTGCTCCAGGAAGGGCCCGACTCCCGGCGGAACAGTGGTGTTGAACACGACGTCCGCACCGCTCGACACGATCTGCTCGACCGTCCGTCGATAGTCGGTGTGATCCAATGGGAAGTATTCTTCGCCGACGATTTCGCCGCCGTTCGCAGTGACGACCTCACGAACCTTCCGGTTCATGGTATGAGGCCAGATGTATTCAGCGGACGGCAGGTAAAACTTCTTCGCGCCCGTCTGCTGCATCAGCCAGGGAATGAACGGATCAACTTGCTGCGCTGGTACGGGGCCGGTGCAGAAGATGAGCGGGTCGCTTTCCTCGCCCTCATATTGTTCTGGATAGATGTAGAGCTTCCGGCCCTGCTCAACCGCAACGCCCTTGATTGCCTGCCGCGTCGAGCTATAGATGCCACCGAGGATTACATCGACGTCCTGCTCGACCAGCAGCGCCGCCTTTGCTGCCGCGACGGCATCGGAAGTCTCACTGTCCTCGATATACAGTTTGACGTCCCGACCAAGCAGTCCACCCTTGGCATTGATGTCGCCGACAACCATCCTGGCCACGTTGGCATTTGCAAGTCCTGCGAACGAGAGTGGCCCCGTCTGGTCCGCGATGATGCCCACCTTGATGGGCCTCGCGTCTGAATTGGTGCGTTCCGCCATGTCGCATTTCCTCTAGTGAGGGGTTTGCCCAAATCCACCGCGCAACGACAGATGCGCTGCGCAGGAAGTACATTGTGTCCGCAGAGTTTCCATTGCATCGGGAGAGTTCCCCATTTTTTCATTGCCGCTTCGACTCAGTGAATTCGTGGCCACGTTGGCCCTGGCGCAGGACAACGCATTCGGGCAGCCGCTGGAATCGCAACTGCGATCGTGCCTGCTGGCGACGTGGATGTGCGAGGCTGCTGGATTCGAACAGTCGGTCCGCGACACCGCTTATTGGGTGGCACTGCTCCGATACATCGGATGCACCGGTCACGCCCACGAAGTAGCGACGCTCTTTGGCGACGAGATCGCGATTCGCGCCCAGACGCTGGTGCATGATGCCGCGAATCCCGCCGAGGTCATTCAGGATGTGATCACGTTCGCGACGGCGGGTCGTGCAGCGGAGGAGCGCGAACAGATGGTGCAATTCATTCAACAGAACGCTCGCGAGTGGGCGACGCACAACTTTTCGTCGGGCTGCGAAGTAGCCGACATGCTCCTGCAGCGCATCGACTTCGGTCCCGACGTGCGCGAGTCGCTGCGCTTCACGTTCGAACGCTGGAACGGGAAAGGTTATCCTGCACATGCCGCTGCCGACGCGATTCCGCTGCCGATGCGCGTTGTTCACTTGACCCAGTACATGGAGGCGCTCGCGCGCTTGTTCTCGCCGGAGCGAGCCCTTGAAGCCGCGAGCGAGCGTCGCGACCGAACCTACGATCCCATGCTCGTCGACGTGTTTCTGGAGAACGGGAGCGACTGGTTCGCAAAACTCGAGAAGACGGAGCCCTGGGATGCGGTGCTCGACCTCGAGCCGCAGCCACGACGTGTACTCGACGGCGAACAGCTCGACAACGCGCTATTGATGGCGGCGGACTTCATCGACCTGAAATCACCGTACATGGGCGGACACAGCCGGCATTGTGCGCAACTCAGCGCTGCTGCCGCCGAGCTGCTCGGTTTTTCCGACGATGCCGTCACAGCGCTTCGCAGGGCGGCGCTCGTGCACGATTTTGGCACGACAGCGGTGCCGAACTCAATCTGGGACAAGCGAGGTTCGCTTACAAAGGCGGAGTTCGACCGCGTGGAGCTGCACCCCATGCTGACGGAGCAGATGCTGCGGCGCTCGCCAGCGCTGGCGACGCTGAATCCGGTCGCGTGCGCGCACCATGAGAAGTGCGATGGATCGGGTTACCACAAGCGCGTGCGCGCCGATGCGGTCGATCCGGGCGCGGCGGTGCTTGCCGCTGCGGAGATCTATGTCGGCATGACACGCGAACGAGCAGACCGGCCAGCATTCTCTGCCGAGGATGCGGCGGCGGAACTGCGCATGCTGGCAACGAGTGGTGTGCTCGAGCCACGCGCGATCCGCGCCGTGCTCGTGGCCGCCGGTCACGGCGAGCCGACAGCGCGCGCAATACGTCGGCCGAAATATGCGGGTGGTCTGTCGCGCCGCGAAGTGGACGTGCTGCGGCTCGCCGCGAAAGGACTCACCACGCGTGAGATTTCAGAGCGGCTGTACATCTCGGCCAAGACAGCCGATCACCACATTCAACACATCTACGTCAAGATCGGAGTATCTACACGGGCCGCTGCCGCGCTCTGGGCGATGCAGAACGCCGTGGTGGCGTGACGGCTCAGTTCATCTCCCGCCTTAAGACATCAGTACAGATAGCTCACGCTCGTGGCAGGGCTCACTTGATTGTTGTGGCTGTCGAACGCCGCCA
>JBBQYT010000297.1:0-4155 GCA_038208385.1 Longimicrobiales bacterium
GGGACCGGGATACCGATGAACGTGGCCCATGGTGAGGTTTGAACGGTCTCGCATGCTCCGGAACCGCAGGCGAGGGTGCCCATGTATCCGAGCCGGTGCAGGAGCAGGTAACCGGAGATGAAAAAACCAATCAGCGAGAGAACCGCGATGAGCATGCGGTTCAATGGTGGCGACGGTTCTTCGATCTCTTCCTGCTCCAGCTCGGACGGAACCACGCTCAAACTCCGCCCTCTTTCGCGATCATGTTCTTGATTTCTGCGTAGTCGAGGGGCTCAAGCACTTTGCGATTGTTGATCAGGATCGTCGGTGTTGCAGCGACGCCGAGCTGGTCACCCAACATGCGGTTTGCAGTCACAACGTCCGCGAACTTATCGCTCTTCAGGCACGTATCGAACTGCGTGCGATTGACACCCACCTGATCCGCGTACTTCTCGAACTCATCCATCGGCACGCCGGAGCTGAACGACCATTCTGACTGCTGTCCGAACAAAACATCGTGGTACTCCCAGAACTTGTTCTGCTCGCCCGCACAGCGTGCCGCGCGTGCTGCGAGGAATGAATATTTGTGAGCGCCGCCCAGGGGGAAATCGTAGTAGACGAACTGCAGCTTGCCGGTCTTCACGTAGTCATTGATGAGCGCCGCCTGCACCTGCGAAGCCCACTGACCGCAATATGGACACTGGTAATCGCTGAACACGACGAGCTTCACCGGCGCGTTCGCGTTGCCCATCGGCATTGGTGTCGCACGCTGGTAGATCGAGCGCACATTCGTCGAGTCGGCGAGGGCGACGGGCTTGTCGGCGGCACCCTGCGTATCGGTCGACTTGTACTTCGCGAACGCGATCGCGCCGATACCGACGACGATGACGAGGCCGATGATCCAGTAGAACTTCGTCATATCCGACTTTTTCTGCGCCTTCTTTTGTGCCGCCACCTTGGTCTCCTTGGCTCGGTATTCGTGCGTTCCCGGGATTGTGTGAAGATGTGACCGTGTTAGAGAGGCGGCAAGGCGAATCGCGGCTGCGCTACAGGATGGCCGCGAGGGCGCGCTCGGTGTCGGAGAAGTCCTCGAGAGCCGTATCGGCGCCGCAGGCGAGCAGCTCTTCGACCGAATGGTGTCCGGTAGCCACACCCAGGGTCTGAACGCCAATCGACTGGCCGCAGGAAACGTCGCTCGGAGTGTCCCCAATGATTACGACGTCCTTGCCGCGGAAATGGATACCCGTCAGCTCGCGGGCGCGATCCACGGCGACCTGTGGCAGCTGGTCGCGGCGCTCGCCATCGGAGCCGAATGCGCCGACGCGGAAGGTTCTGGGAAGCCCCGCAGCGGAAATCTTGAGCTGGGCGCCTGCCTCGATGTTACCGGTGAGCAGGCCGAGGAGCACGTCGTCGCGCTGGGCGAGGCGATCGAGCAGCTCGAGCACGCCGGGATAGACCGTCACGCGGGTGTGCGGCTCAGCGAGCTCGTGCTCGAACTCAGCCAGGTACGTGGGCCACAGGCGGGTGAAGCCATCCTCGATGATTGCGTCCTCGAAGCCAGCGAGCTGAAGCAGTTCGCGCGCGATCTGCGGGTCTGTCTTGCCGTCGAAGCGATGCGTGTCGATGGGTCCCGCCTCGTTGTAGACCTTCAGCATTGCGCGCTGGAATGCGCGCTTTGCGGCGAGGTTGGTGCTAAGCAGCGTGCCGTCGATGTCGAAGAGTACGAGACGTCGCATCAATTACACTCGCGCTGCGATGACGGCGCGCTCGATTGCCTGCTCGAGGACATAGCCGGCGAGCACACTGAGAACGAGAAGCTCGGGAGCCGGGAGATCGCGCAGATCCGGCGAAGTCGAAACTGCAAATGTCACATCTCCGTCGAAGGGTGTGTTGACTGGATTGATGCGGCGCGCCATGCCAGTCGATGCCGCACGCGCGATGACCTGCAATGCAGTACGTGTGAGCGGCGCATCGGTTGCAACGATGGCGAGCGTGGTGTTGGTGCCGGGTTGTGGTGCGCGTCGCGCAGCGAGAACATCGGCAGCAAGTCCGGAGCGCAGCTCGCGCGCGGAATCGACATAGGCGCCCGCCGCGTCATGCGCGCCGGCGATGATGTTGCCGTGCGCGTCGAGCACATCGCCCAATGCATTGACGACGACCAGCGCTGCCATCGTGTAGCCGAGCGCCTGCTCGGACCATGTGCCGATGCCACCCGGATCGCAGTTCTCAATGCCTCTGATTTTTCCTACCGTGGCGCCTGTGCCTACTCCGACGCGTCCTTCCTGCACCGGACCGTTTGTCGCTGCATCGCAGGCGGCGCGGCCGAGGCCAGGACCCGGGCGGGTTTCGGGCTTCAACACACCGAAATCATAAATCACTGCGGCGGGAACGATGGGAACGCGCGCTGCGACTGTCTGGTAGCCGAGACCGTGCTCTTCGTGCCACTGCATCACACCGTCGGCAGCAGCGAGTCCGTACGCGGAGCCGCCGGTCAGCAGAATTGCATCGGTTGCCGGCGTGATGTGCAACGGCGACAGTGTCTCGAGCTCGCGACTTCCAGTGCCCAGCCCACGCACATCACACACGGCGCGAAACGGTCCGAGGACGACGGTGCAGCCTGTGCGCGCCTGTGCGTTTGTCGCATGACCTACGCGAATTCCCGCGACGTCCGTGATTCCTCTCACTGCTGGCCTGCGTGCAACACAGCATGCTCAAAGACTACGCGTCTGAAATCATTGAACAGCAGGCGATCGGGGTCGGTTTCGGGAGCGGTCGCTTCATGGCGTTCGGGATGCCACTGCACGCCGATGACCCATGGATGGTCGTTCGCTTCTACGGCCTCGATCAGGCCATCCTCTGCGTACGCGGTCACGCGCAGGCCGGGAGCTACGTCTTTGACCGCCTGATGGTGAAACGAGTTGATGCACAGCTGCTTTTCGCCGACGATGCGGGCTAGGTGTGAACCGCCTGCGATTTTTGCGTTGTGCGTGCGGCTGTTCCATGGCTCGCTTTGGCGGTGTGTCAATTCGCCCGGCTGTTGTGTGTCGATGTCCTGGAATAGCGAACCGCCCATGTAGACGTTGAGGACCTGACAGCCGCGGCAGATTCCAAGGATCGGAATGTTGCGTTCGAACGCGACGGCGAGTGCGGCGAACTCCATCTCATCACGCGCCGCATTCACGCGACCGATCTGCAACACCGGTTCTTCGCCATACCGCGCCGGATGTACGTCCTCTCCGCCGGAGAGGACGAGACCGGAGCAGTTTTCGAGCAGGTCATGAATCGAGCGAGCGGAGTGAGCGGGCGTAATCAGCACCGGCGTGAGGCCGACCTGATCGAGAACCGAGACGTACAACGCGTACAGCGCGATCTCCTGGCGGCTCGCGTTGCTGCCCTCGGGGATCACCGTCGTCGTGGTAAGGCCAACCAGTGGATTCATGTACGCAAATTTACCAAGCTGGTCACGAGATGGCGAGCCGCGGTCGAATCAGTTCATCGCCACGTTCATCTGGATGGAAGCGCGCGCAGCGAGACCCAGCGCGTAGTCTGGCCACCATGCGCCGGCGGTGGGACCGCCATTACACGTGCCATCCGACTCGCCCGGCTTCTTGACCCACAGGAATGCATCGACCAGCGAGTTGCCCGTGGAGGTGGTCCATCCGGTGCCCAGAGCGCGGCCATCCGGATTGCACCACTGGCCGCTCGAGCCGAGACCGTTGCGGCTCGTATCGATCACGAAGTGCTTGTTGCCGATCAACGCCGAGATTGCTGCACCGTACGTCGCATTCGCCGCACTCGTCTGGAAGTTCGAGATATTGAGCGCAAAGCCGTCCGCCGCTGCAATGCCTGCCTGGTTCAACCGGCCTGCAATGTCCGCAACTGCCAGCCAGGTCGGATTACCCGCATCCACATACACGCTGATGTTGCCCATCGTCTTCAACACACCGATTGCGTCCTTGATCAGTCCAATGCGTGTCTGCTGATCTGCGGCACTCAGGCACGACATGCCGGCCAGCGCGTCGGGCTCGAGGATCACCACCGCACGACGACTACCGATACCGTTCGCGAAGTCCCTGATCCAGCTCATGTACGCGGACGCGCTCGCCGCGCCTCCTGCGGAATAGCTCCCGCACTCACGCCGCGGACTATTGTACACGACGAAGACCGGACCCGCAC
>JBBQYT010000298.1:0-4153 GCA_038208385.1 Longimicrobiales bacterium
CGCAAATCAGGTGTTGGAATTGGCTGCGGCGCAGTCCGATGAAGTTGCAGTCGATGCAGAGTGGCCGGCAGAGGGTGGCGCGCCCAGCAAGTTCGGCGGCGCATTCACGACGAATTTCGTGAAGAACCTCTGGCAGGTGCCAACGAGCACGAGCTACGAGAAGATTTTCGGCATGACGCGCGAGGACATGAAGCGCGAGCGCTTTGCGCAGAATCCGCAGCTCACGAACCTCCAGAACAATCAGTCGGTGTTCGCAATCGAGGATGGCTCTTCGATGAAAGCGACGCCGAATGCTGAGGCAGCAACAGGCTACGTTCCGGTTTCAGCCGTGACGGCGACGACAGTCGAGCTGAACGGCGGCAGCATGGCCGGCATCACGACTGGGTCACTGTACAGCATTGGCGGCCAGCTGGTGAAGATCAGCTCAGTCAGTGCAACGCACGCGCAGGCGACAGTTGTTAAGGTGGGTGGCCAGGCGGCGGCCGTTGGCTCCAGGGCGACGCTCGTCGCATACGCATTTCCGCCCGCGGTCCTCCGCGTCTCCATTGCAGACCTCGCCGCACCAGCACGCGCTGCACTCACGAAGCAGCTCGCCGGCATCACCGGTGTTGAGCTGGTTACGAGTGCAACCGAGTTCGCGCACGTGCTCGTCCGTCCGAAAGGCAGCGATTACATCGTCATAGGTCTGGATGGCGCCGTCCGTCACGCCGTGCCCGCCGGAGCGTCTGCCGCGGCGGCAGCAGCGCTCGGCAACGCGCTGCGCCAGGAGATTGGTGCACACGAGCTCGCGTCGGTTGAAAACCCCGCGCATCCGTTTGCACTGGACTTCGGCTTCACGAACGACAAGAGCACGTTCCGTCTGAATGATCCGATCGAGTTCAAGGTTCGCTCGGCACGCGATGGCTATTTGACGATTGTCGACCTTGGCACCGACGGCAAAGTGGTCGTCGTGTATCCGAATGCTGATGACAAGGACAACCACATTCGTGCGGGCGAGGAGAAGGTGATTCCGACGCCGAGCATGAAGTCGATGTTCGTTGCTCAGGAGCCGCTCGGTCGCGGCATTGTGCGTGCATTCATCACGGCTGCGCCGCTTGATCTGCCGTTCACGGAAGGCGATGCAACGCAGTCCGCGCTCGTGGCGCAGGCGTTGCGCAAGGCAGCGGGAGCGCCGCCGGTTGCAGGTGCGAACCTGATGTCCGTCGGCAGCTGGGCAACCGCATCGGTCGTATACGAGATCAAGAAGTAATTCATCGATGCAGGTAAGGCGCATCATCGCAGTCAGTTTGATTGCGGCCGGCTCGGCGGTCGCGGGATACGGAATGCTGCGATTGCCGCTCCTCGGCAACATGTTCGCACCGCTCGAGGACATGACTCTCGATTGGCGCGTGCGAAACGAGGGCTTGAAGCGGCAGCAAAGCGGTGAGGCGGACAGCAGTCAGATTCGGCTCGTGCTGTTTGACAGTACTTCGGTGCAACAATGGCCGTACCTGGTGCCATTCCCGCGTACTGTGCTCGCGGACCTCGTCGAGGCAGTGTCGAATGCAGGTGCAAAAGTCATCGGCCTCGACGTATACCTGGCGCGACGGTATCCCGAGCTCGATGTGCTCGGTAAGGGCGACGAACGGTTGCATGACGCGATGCAGAAAGCTGGCAACGTGGTGCTCGTCGAGCCGACGGAAGATGCCGGCGGCAAGCGGGTAGCACGGCCACCAGACCCATATTTTGCGAACGCAGCAGCAGCCGTCGGCACTGCAGATTTGCCTACACCATTCGAGACTGTGCGCGAAACGTATCTGACGGTGCGCACGGACAGCGGCCTGGTGCCCGGCTGGGCATTTGCGATTTATGCGCGCGCAAAAGGACTGAACGCAGACAGCATGGCGCGCGCAGCACAAAAGACCGGCAGGCTGGATATTCCGAACCTGCCGGGGAAATACGCCAAGGCGGACGCAGCAACCGGCGCGCACGTGATGCCGATCCTGTTTGTGGGTCCGCCGAGCAGAACGGATGCAGAAGATGGCGCGTTTCGCGCGATGTCCGCGGCGGGTTTGCTGCTCCTGAAAAACGCCGATCCGACAGTGCTCGCGTCAATGTTCAAGGACAAGATCGTGTTGATGGGAACCGGCTTTCATGACTCGGACCGGTTCCGCTCGCCGTTCTACGATGCGCGTACTGCGAACAGTCAGGATATTTACGGCTGGACGTACGGCGTCGAGATCCACGCGAACGCGCTCGAGAATCTGCTGACGGGCCGGCACCCGGTCCCACTGAGCGCGACGACGACGGCTCTGTTGCTGTTTGTTGCTGCCCTGCTCGTCGCAGCAGTTACGTTCGGCGCTGGTGTTGGACTTGGCGCCACAGGGCTCGTGGCATTTTTTGCAGTACTGATGTGGCTGGCGTGGTCGCGATTCGATGCGAGCTACCTGCAGGTGCCGATCGTTTCGCCATCGCTTGCAATGCTGTTCTCGTTCCTGGCATCGACGAGCTACATCTCCATCGTCGAGGGCAAGGACAAGCGCATGTTGAAGGGCGCATTCGGGAAGTACGTGTCGCCTACAATCGTGGATCAGCTGATTGCCGATCCCACGCGACTGAAGCTCGGCGGCGAAAAACGCAACATCACCATTTTGTTCAGCGATCTTGCGGGCTTTACGTCGCTGTCCGAAGTGATGGATCCTGAAGCGCTGGTATCTTTGCTCAACGAGTACCTCGACGACATGTCGGACATTGTCTTCGATGAGGGCGGCACTCTCGACAAGTACATAGGCGATGCGATCATGGCGTTTTATGGAGCACCGACTTTCGAGCCCGACCATGCATTGCGTGCGTGCCGGACTGTACTGCGGATGCAGCGACGCCTGAAAGAGCTGAACGTCGCCTGGAAGGCAAAAGATTTGCCGGCGCTGAAAATGCGCATTGGCGTGAACACCGGCACTCCGGTTGTCGGCAACATTGGCGGTCAACGACGGTTTGATTACACGGCGCTAGGTGATCCAGTGAACCTGGCGGCCCGCCTCGAGCCGGCGTGCAAGACATACGGGATCAACATCATGGTTGCCGAAGAGACGCGTCGTGCGGCCGGTGATGGGATCCAGGTTCGCGAGCTCGAGCTGTTGGCGGTCGTCGGCAAGGCCCAGCCTGTCGCTGTCTACGAGCTTCTCGGGCTCGCGGGCGAGGATCTCGGTGAGAAGGCGGAAGTAGTCGAAAATTACAACCGCGGTTTGCATGCGTATCGCAACCGCGACTTCGAGCTGGCGCTGCAGTACTTCAAGGCTGCGGCCGAGCTCGATCCAGGCGACGGTCCAAGTGAGCTCTATGTAGAGCGCTGTCGCGAATACATCGCTAAACCGCCGGGCGTCGATTGGGATTTCGTGGAACGGCGACAGATCAAGTGATGCACTCGAAAGAAACAGTGAAAGGAGCGCTCGCCATGCGGAACGCGCGAACGATTACTTTGCTCGTCGCAGCAGTATTGGTGCAACTTCTGGGTGCGCCGAAGTTGCGGGTACGTGCCGAAGCTGCAGATCCGGCCGCGGTGCTCGTGCAGATGAGCGGCGCAGTGCAGGTACAGCATACCGGCAAGGCGCCATCGGCTGCCACGGTCGGCATGCATCTCCTGTCCGGTGACAAGCTGATCGTGCCGCAAGGCGGCAAGGCCGTGCTGTTGTACCGCACCGGCAAGATGCAGACGACAACAACGCCGATTGTCATTTCCGATGTGAAGTCCTCGCAGTCCGCGGGCTTGTTTTCGCGAACAGTGCAGACGCTATCCGTCGTTGCGACGACCGATGCGCGCGCGCATCCGAACCGGCAGGGAATGATCCGGCCGATCGCGGGTTCCGCAGTGCCGATCTCGCCGCGCAACCGGGTGAAGCTGCTGTCCGTGCGACCGCCGTTCGTGTGGTATCGCATTGCCGGCGCGCCCGCGTACGTCGTGCAGGTGCGGCGCGTGGGTGAAGCATGCCAGGCAGACGGTACTCGGGCCTACTGCAAGCCGGTTCGGTTCCAGGCAGGTGCAGATACAGTCTTCACATTGTCGGCGACTGACGTCGCGCTCGCGCCCGGCGCCACGTACGAGTGGGCTGTTGCACCGACGAGTGGTGGCCGCGTCAGCGAGGCACAGCGCTTTTCGATCGCGACCGAAAAGGAA
>JBBQYT010000299.1:0-4151 GCA_038208385.1 Longimicrobiales bacterium
TGAACATCAGCTCGCCGCGCCGGCGTACCGTGCGCACTGCATCGGCAAATGACAGCGAGCCTGCGGCGACGTACGCGCTGAACTCACCGAGTGAATGTCCCGCAGCATGGCTGACGGACTCGGACAGCCGGTCAGCGAGAATGCGATAGACGGCGACGGAATGCGTGAGAATTGCCGGCTGCAAGTTGTGCGTCGCGGTCAGCTCATCATCGGGTCCCTCCCACGCGATGCGCGAGAGCGATACACCGAGGACGTCATCGGCTTCCTGGAAGGTGTCCCTGGCCTCTGGAAATTGCGCGGCGAGGTCACGTCCCATTCCAATGAACTGCGAGCCCTGTCCCGGAAAGAGCAATGCTACCAACGCACCACCGCCGCCCCCCAGGTGAAACCTGCGCCGAATGCAACCATGAGGATGTTATCGCCGGGCTTGATGCGGCCCTGCTCGAACGCCTCATCAAGCGCAACGGGCACCGTCGCGGAGCTCATGTTGCCGTAACGGTCGACGTTCACGAACACTTTTTCCATCGGGATGCCCGCGTACCGCGCCGTCGCTTCAATGATGCGGCTGTTGGCCTGGTGGGGGACGAGCAATGCGACGTCATCCGCCGTGAGCCCTGCGCGTGACAGCGCCTGGTCCGCGGCTTCCGCCATCGAGCGCACAGCATGCTTGAAGACTTCGCGACCGGCCATCTTCACGAGATGGTCCTTCGACTCGAGCACCGCGGCGTCCATCGGCATCGTGGCACCACCGCCGGGACGCCACAGCAATTCGGCGAGCGTGCCATCCGAACGGATGAAATTGGACAGCATGCCACGCCCGTTCGAGCTCCGCTTCAGGACAGCCGCCCCCGCGCCGTCGCCAAAAAGAACGCAGGTTGCGCGGTCATCCCAGTTGACAATGCTCGTCATCTTTTCGGAAGAGACGATGAGTGCGATCTCACCGCGGCCGGCGGCAAGCAGCCCTTCGGCGACGCTGAGTGCGTAAATGAAACCGGTGCATGCTGCCGAGATGTCGAACGCGGCTGCGTTGGTGGCGCCGATGAGCGCCTGCATGTCGCAGGCGCTGGCGGGCAACAGGCGATCGGGTGTAGCGGTCGAGAACACGATGAAGTCGACTTCACCGGCGGACACACCGGCGCGGCACATCGCAATACGCGCAGCTTCGGCGCCCATGGCCGCACAGCCGACATCGGGAGCAGCGACGCGACGCTCGCGGATGCCGGTACGCTCACGGATCCACTCGTCGTTCGTATCGACAATTTTTTCGAGCTCGGCGTTGGTCAACACGCGCTCGGGCAGGTACCGGCCCGTCGAAACGATTTCGACGATCGGTTTGGGGACCCTCATGCTACCTCCATAAGGCGCAGTGGCTCCGCACTACCGTTCAGCCGCACGCGCGCCGGCGCTGTTCGTGGCGCGTGTGCCGCCCGACAAATCCCGCCGCATGTGTCCGAGCATATTCGTCTGAAGCGCCTGTCGCGCAGCACGCACTGCATTGCGGATCGCGACCGGCGGTGAGCCGCCGTGACAGATGAAGGAAAGACCATTCACGCCGAGTAGCGGCGCGCCACCATACGTCGTGTAGTCCAGTGACTCGCACAGCGCGCCGAGCTTCACATTGATTCCCGCGGACACGAGCTGCGCTTCGATCATCTCGAAGATGAAGCCGGAGACCGACTCGTAGAACTTCAGCAGCACGTTGCCCACAAAGCCATCTGTAATCAACACGTCGCAATCACCCTTGATAACATCGCGCCCTTCGACATTGCCAATGAAATTGAGGCCGCTGTCGCTCAGCAGGCGATGCGCCTCGACAGACAGCTCGTTCCCCTTCTCCGGCTCTTCACCAATGTTCAGCAGCCCGACGCGCGGGTCGGGGCGCTGGAGGACGTCCTGCGCGAATATGGAGCCGAGCCGCGCAAACTGCAGCAGATGCTCGGGCTTGCTATCCACGTTCGCGCCGGCATCGAGCATGACGAGCGGATCGCTCCGTGTCGGAAGCAGCGTCGAAACCGCCGCGCGGTCAACACCGGGAAGTGGTCGCAAAATAAAAAGCGACGCCGCCATGACCGCGCCGGTTGAACCGGCACTCACGAAGGCGTCTGCCTTGCCATCCCGCTGCAACGTCAGGCCCACGACAATCGACGAATCCCGTTTGCGACGAACTGCGGTCGCAGGGGCTTCACCTGGATTGATGTGCGTCGGAGCGTGCTCGACCTCGAGCCGCCCCTTCGGGTAGTCGCCCGCGCGCGAGAGCTCCTGCTCTATGCGCTGCTGATCCCCGACGAGGACGATCGTGAAATCATCCGCGAGCTCGCGTAACGCCTGAACCGCACCCTGCACTTCGACAGCAGGATGACGGTCTGTCCCCATGGCGTCCAGCGCGATACGCATGTGGCCGCCTTAAACTTCGTCCGCGACCTCGAGAACCTGCACGCCGCGATACGTCCCGCACGTCTTGCAGACGCGGTGAGGGATCTTGGGATCCCCGCACTTGGGGCAACGCACGAGCGTGGGCACCTCGGCCTTCATTTCGCCGCGGCGCTTATGTTTGCGTTGCTTCGATATTTTTCTTTTTGGTACGGCCATGATTTCCCCCTAGTCAAACTTCAGCTTACGCAACGCCGCCCAGCGGTTGTCCGAATCGGTCGTCTCGCAGCTGCACGTCGCGTCGTTAAGATGGATCCCGCAGTGAGGGCACAGGCCCTTGCACTCATCACTGCAGTTTACGAACTGAGGTGCCGCCAGAACGAGCTGCTCCCTGATCCCGGGACCGAGATCAAGCTCCCTGTCGTTCTCGGGCAGAGAGTAGACTTCCTCATTCTCGGCATCGAACGGACTCACGCCATGCCGGAACAGCAGCGAGACCTCCTCACGGACAGGCACCCTCATATCGCGGAGGCATCGGCGGCAATTCGCCTCGATCTCCCCGCTGATTATACCCCGGACGACAACGTCCGGGCCTGCCTGCTGCACCTCGAGAGACACCTCGAGGGGCTCCGTCAAATGGACTTCGCTGTTCTGCCACAACGGGTCCAGAGCTTCTACGTGCTCGTCAATGCGCAGCCGCCTCAGCTTCTCCAACTGGCTAAGATCGACTTTCAGCATAGTCGTGTAAGATGGTCGTAGCGGCTTATTGTGTCAACCGATCAGACAACCCGGAAATCGCTGTCCCGCCTCAACTCGCGTGGGTGGAAAGAATATCTGCGAGCGGAAAGAAAAAGGCGATTTCCCGGTAGGCGTTCTCGGTGGAGTCCGACGCATGAATCGCGTTGCGCTCCTTGGACTCGGCGAAGAGCGCCCGGACGGTACCCGCCTTCGCCTCCGCTGGGTCCGTCGCGCCAATCACTTCGCGCAGCTTCGCAACGGCGTTGTCCGCCTCGAGCAGCACCGGCACTACCGGCCCGGACGTCATGAACTTGACCAGGGAGCCGTAGAACGGGCGCTCCTTGTGGACCTCGTAGAAGGCCTGCGCCTGCGCTTCCGTCAACCGGAGCATGCGGAGGGCGTGGATCTCGAAGCCGTTCTCCTCGAGGTGAGCGAGGACCTTGCCGGTGAGATTCCTGGAGACGGCGTCGGGCTTAACGATTGTGAGCGTGTATTCCATTTGTGTCCTCGTTTTCCAAGTGACAACGTATTTGATGCGATTTTTCACCGCGGAGGACGCGGACGACGCGGATGTTTTATTGCGCGTCTTCTGCGTCTTCCGCGGTGAAGATGGGCATGCGATTTAGCGTCAAAGAACTTCTTTAATCAATTCCACTACATCCGATGGCCGCTTCATCACGCGGATCCCTGCCGACTCGAATGCTGCGATCTTTTCAGCGGCAGTCCCGGTCGAGCCGGAGATGATGGCGCCGGCATGGCCCATACGGCGGCCGGGCGGAGCGGTCTGCCCGGCAATGAATCCAACCACCGGCTTGTTCATCTTCGCTTTCACGAATGCGGCCGCATCCTGCTCATCGGTGCCGCCGATTTCGCCGATCATGACGACGGCGGTCGTGTCCGGGTCAGCCTGGAATGCGGCAAGGCAGTCGATGAAGTTCGTGCCGATGATGGGATCTCCACCAATACCCACGCATGTGGTCTGGCCAATGCCTGCCTTCGTGAGCTGGTAGACCACTTCGTACGTGAGCGTTCCGGAGCGCGAC
>JBBQYT010000300.1:0-4145 GCA_038208385.1 Longimicrobiales bacterium
CGCGATGCCTTCAATGCGGGCAGCAGACCTGCAACGAGACCTGTCAGCAGCGATGCCGCAAACGTGAAGAGCGCGACAGTGATGTCCGGGCGGATTTCATCAGGACGCGGAATACTGCCGGCGCTCAACGCGACGAGCGCCTGCACACCGTAGGCGCCGATCAACAGCCCTACAGCGCCGCCGGACAAAGCGAGCAGCACGTATTCGGTAAGCAGCTGTCGAACCAGCCGGGAACGGTCAGCACCGAGCGCCGTACGAATTGCGAGCTCGGATGAGCGGGTTGTTGCACGCGCCAGCAGAAGGTTGGCGAGGTTGGCGCACGCGATGAGGAGAACGAGCGCGACAGCACCAAGCAGAACGAGAAGAGCGGGACGCACATTGCCGACAATCGACGTCTGCAATGACGTCACCTCGGCTGTGTTCCAGCCTTCGTTCTCGTCCGGATACGCTTTTTCGAGACGCTTCAGCACATCTGTCGTGGCGCTCTGCGCCGCAATACTTGTCACGCCGGGCCGGAGACGAGCGACGACATCCATCCAGCGGATGCCACGCCTGTGTGGGATCGCGTCATCACCAATCAGAGAGATCGGCGCCCAGACATCGACATCGCGCGACGGGAACTGGAATGTCGGCGGCATGACACCGACGATCGTGAATGGCTTGCCATCAAACGATGCCGTCTTGCCAACCACGCGCAGGTCCGCCCCAAAGCGTTTGCGCCAGAACGCGTCGCTCAGAACAACTTCGCGATCGTTGCCGACGACAACTTCTTCCGGGAGCAGTGCGCGCCCGAGCTTCGCCGACACACCGAGTGTCGAGAAGAAATCGCGCGACACGCTGGCGACTTCGGTGCGAAGCGGCTCGCCTTCGCCCGTCATGTTCATGCCGGTCTGGCCGGGGATGAACATGTAGGCGGCGAGGGAAGCGTAACCCGCCTTCGCTGCAACCAGGTCATCGAAGTCCTGCGGCGAGAATGACCCGTTCTTCACGCCTTGCTTCGCGTTGCCACCGAGTACGCGCACCAGCTCATCGGGTTGTGCATACGGCAGTGGCCTGAGCAAAACGCCGTTCACGACGCTGAAGATTGCCGTGTTCGCACCAATTCCGAGCGCGAGGGTTAACACGGCAATGATCGTGAACATCGGGCGCGCGCGCATGGTGCGCAGTGCGTAGCGCAGGTCCTGCATCAGCGTTTCCATGCTCTATTCTCCTCTCAGCGCAACCATTGGACTGACTCTTGTCGCCCTGCGGGCCGGCAGCCAGCATGCGGCGAATGCAACGACACCGAGCACGACAGGCACAACAATGAATGTCAGCGGATCTGTCGCAGTCACACCAAACAGCATTGATTTCATGATGCGCGTTGCAATGAGCGCGCCGACGAGCCCGACGCCAACGCCCGTTATCGCCGGTGCAATACCCTGCTGTACGACCATTGCAAGCACATCCTCGGCGCGTGCGCCGAGCGCCATGCGCACACCGATTTCGCGCGTGCGCTGCGTCACCGAGAACGAGATCACACCATAAATTCCGATTGCAGCCAGAATGAGTGCGAGTGCCGCGAATGCAGACAGGAGCAACGTGCGGAAGCGCGGTTCGGCAACGCTCTTGCCAATCATCGCTTCCATTGTCAGAGCCTTGTCAACCGGTAGTGACGGATTGAGTGCCGCGACTTCGCGTCGTATTGTCGGCAATACGCTCGATGGCGCGCCGGCGGAGCGCACCACGAGCGTCATGTACGGCCACGGATTCTGCAGGTGCGGTAAATACAGGAGCGGTTCGGGCGGCGCGTCGAGTCCCTCGATGTGCACATCGCCAACGACACCAACGATTGTGGACCACGCGGCCGAGTCTGCCGGATCTTCCGCCAGCTTGAGTCGATGGCCAAGCGCAGTTTCCGACGGGAAGAACTTCCGCGCAAATGCCTGACTGACCATTACGACTGGAGTCGAGCCCTGCTTGTCCTGCAGTGTGAAATTGCGTCCCGCGATGCGCGGAATACCCATCGCACGGAAGTACTCGGGCGTCGTCCATGACAGAGTTGAGTGGAAGGCACGATCCTCATCGCGCTGACGTCCCTCGATCGCGAAACCGGCACCGGCGCTGCCACTCGACAGCGGCAGCGGGAATACTGCGCCGGCAGCGACGACGCCCGGTGCATTTTGAAGATTCGCCGTAAGCTGCTGGAAGAAGAGCGTTTGCTTTGCGCCGGACATCTGCTGCGAGACTGGCAGCGACACTGTCATTACATGTTGCGTGTCATATCCCGGCGGCACCTCCTGCAGCTGCATCAGGCTGCGAATCAATAAACCCGATCCGACGAGCAACAGCATCGAAAGTGCGACCTGCGATACGACAAGCATCGTGCGCAGAATGTGACGACCACCGATGTTGCTGCGACTGCCCGCGCGTAACGCCGACGCCATGTCTACAGCAGAGACCTGCAGCGCCGGCGCCATGCCGAATACCAGGCCACACAATAGAGCAATCGCGAACGTGAACGCGAGTACCCCACCATCGATCCGCACCGGGTTGAGCTGCTGCATGACTTCCGGGGTCAATGCCTTGAGGGGTGCAATCGCGTACATCGCGAGCACGAGCCCCAGTGCGCCGCCAATCACGGCAAGCAACACGCTCTCCGTCAGCATCTGGCGGATGAGCCGTCCGCGATCCGCACCAATCGCAGCGCGGATCGTAAGCTCGCGCTGCCGGGCAGTGCTGCGTGTCAAAAGCAGGTTGGCGATGTTTGCGCACGCAATCACCAGGACAAGCCCAACGGCGCACAACAATAGAATCAGCGGCGTGCGGCTGTCGCGCACCATGTCATCGCGTAGCAGAACGAGCGATGATGTCGAGCCCGCATTTTCGGAGGGATACTGCACAGCGAGGCGATGCGAAATCGTCTGCATCTCACTGCGCGCTCGCCCGAGCGTGACGCCCGACTTCATGCGGCCGACGACATTCAGATAGCCCGCACCGCGCTCCTTCTCGAGATGCCGGTCTGCACCAAACGGGGATTCAGGCACACCATCCAGGCCGAGCGTCCAGATATCCGCCTGCGTCGGCGACTCGAAGCCCGCCGGCATCACCCCCGCCACTGTGTACGCCTGATCGTTCAGGATCAGCGTCTGACCGACAATTTTGGGATCCGCGCCGAAACGCTTACGCCAGTAGCGCTGATTCAACATCACCAGGCGATGCGTCGGGCGCGGACCCTCGAGCATGAATGTCCGCCCGAGCTGCGGCATCACACCAAATGCCTCGAAGAATTCGTAGGACGCAGCGTCGCCGCTCACGCGCTCTGCATCACCGCGCTCCGTTAGCGTAAAGGCGAGGTTGACATAAGCCGCCATGTGATCGAAAACGCTCTGCTGGGATTTGAAATCCAGATAGTTGGGACCGGACCACGAGTCGCGCGTCGACTCACCCTTCGCGCTGAACACCCGCACCAGCCGGTCCGGATTCGCATATGGCAGCGAACGCAGCAGAACGCCGTTCACGACACTGAAGATGGCGCTGTTCGCGCCAATGCCGAGTGCGAGCGTGAGCACGACGAGCGCCGAAAAGCCCGGTGAGCGGCGCAGCATCCTGAGGGCGTAGCGAAGATCGATGAGCATGGAATTCCTCGTGGCTCGTGGAGCGTGGCTCGTGGAGCGAGATCCGTCACAGGAGAGGAAAGGGAAGGACCGTACCACCCGATAGCATTGGCTATCTAACAACATCGAAACGATTTAGCAGATTGGGCGATATACGGTTCGGCCTACACCTGATCGTTTGTGGGACCGGTGTTCCCGCTTTTATCGATAGCGATTGAAATCCCCGACAAAAAAGAACACGAAGTCTTGATTTCTTCGTGTTCTTTTCCGTTTTCCTTCGTGGTCTCTGTGTGAAACGATCCGGGTCAGGTCACAATCCAACCATCGAGCAAGTTTACAATTCGATTTCCGTAGGCAGCGTTCGCTTCGGAGTGTGTCACCTGAATGATCGTGGTGCCCTGATCGTTCAGCTTCTTGAACAGCTCCATGATTTCGCGCGCCTGGCTCGAGTGCAGGTTGCCGGTCGGCTCATCGGCGAGGATCAGTTTTGGTGAGGCGATCATTGCGCGTGCGACGCCGACAAGCTGCTGTTGTCCGCCCGAGAGCTGG
>JBBQYT010000301.1:0-4144 GCA_038208385.1 Longimicrobiales bacterium
GCGGCACGCTGCTCCTGCCGAGCGAGTTCAGCGCAAACACTCCGGGAACAACCCAGTCACGCCCGTCGATCGATATTGCGACAGCAGACCATCCGTTCGCAATCCGGTACCGCACGCCAGAGTCACTGAATTTTTCGGGCCTGCTGAAATTCGAGAACTTCGGTGTTGAGTATGAAGTCGACGGCAAGCCGCCTCTCATTGCGCAGCTCACATCCGCAGAGCTCGAGCTGTCGTCTTCCGCGTTGCCGGCGCTGCACCGTGCAAGCGGATTCCTGCAGGCACCATTGCCCGACGGGCAACGTGTACGACTCGACTTCACGGACGTCGATTGGGATCTGCGCGGTCTGCCCGTCGGCACCGTCGCGCTGGGTGCGCCGATTCACATCGCCATCGGCGGAGACTTTGGTCTCGACCTGCTCGATGCATCGAGCGGCACGCCTGGAACCGGGCTCACGGTGACGCGCGTTACAGGTCCTGCGGGATCAACACGCGAATACAACGAGTTCAAGATCTTTGCATCGATTCGTCTGCAGTTTCCGCCGGCGGTGATTGCGGAAGCAGGCGCAGTGGTTCACTCCGACGCATCGGGCTCGATCACGATCAGCACAGTGCCAAACGAGCTCCCGCGCGCAGACATCAACGCTTTGGGTGTCGGCGGTGATTTCTGGCTCGGCGGTGCGGACGGTGTGAAACTGACGGGCGCGCAAATCAGTGCCGAAGGTGTCAGCAACGTATTCAATCGGACTGTCGATTCGCAGCACGCGTTCGCGCTGACCGTGGGCGGTCTCGTTGCATTCCCGAACGATGGGCCGCAGCTCGAGGTGCGCAGCGCGCGGTTCACGTTCACGAGTCCGGATCTGACCCAGCCGCCTGAATTCGAAGTGGGAAGCGTCACCGTGCGTTCCGGCAAGATTCTCGACGGATTGCCGATCAAGATTACGGAAGCTGGAATCGAGTTTGTCGATCCGCACCGCAAGCTGCCCGAGCTTGTCGCCATCGACTCGCATGGCAACAGCAACATCGCATTCAGGCTCGGCGTGGGCCTCGACATCGATATGGCGTCCGCGGGCATCATGGGCCGTCTTGATTCCGTGCGCGCAACGATTCGCCATGGTCTGCCCGAAATCAGCCTGAACGGAATTGGTTTTGGTGTCGACAACCTTACCATCTCGACGCTCACCGTAAGCGGCATCATTTACCTGGGCGGACTCGAACACATGTTCCGCTTCCCGCCCGATCCGAGCCAGCTGTTCATGGCAGGGAAGCTCGGCGGAAGCATGAGCGGCACCGGCGCGACTGCACTTCTCGCCGTCAAACTGCTGCCGCCGATGCCGCTCGGAATGTGCTTCGAGCTGTCGGGGGGCAGTGCCGGCATACCGCTGGGACAAACCGGTTTCCTGTTGACGGGCGTTTCCGGCGGTGTGTCGTTCGCGAACGCGAACACCAGTCCGTGCGATTTCTCGACGTACGTGAAGCTCGGCCCCGATGGCAAACCTGCGCCGCTCCCAACCGATGCGTCAGGTGTTCCCATACAGGTGCCGCCACCGACAACCGTAACCGTGCAGCGGCATGCGCGTGAGGAAAAACCGTTCGCGTTCCCCGGATGCCCGGCATCGTGCCCGCCATCGTCGATGAACGTGTTCTGCCAGCCGCATCCCGATCAGGAGCAATTCTCGGGACGCGCAATTCTGAAATTCAGCTCGTTGTCGGAAGAGTTCATGGATCAGCTTGCGGTGCCGGTGCTCGATGCGAGCGGCGGCATCACGACGCGCAACGTGCACGAATGGATCGACAGCCTCGGTATCCCGACTCCTGCCGATGCAGCACGCATGGGACGCGAAGTTGGAATGTCGTTTTGCGATGGCGCAGTGGCATCCGTCATAGAGCTGTGGCCGGGCGGCGCGTCCGAAATTCCGCCTGACTTCACACTCGCACTGCAAATGCTGCGCGGTGCGATGGCACAGCGCATGGAAGAAGCCTTTACATCGAGCGACAATCGCACGTTGTGGGAAATAATCTGCGACGAGGCGTACAAGGGCCTGCCGTGCCCTGACGAGACCATCCTCGTGACGGCGACACTGTCGTATGCAGGCATTTCGTCATTCCTGTCCGTGACCGGCGGTGTGACCATCAGCACGACGGGAGCGGCAGGCGTGTTGGGCTCGCTCAACCTCGTCGGCATTCCCGTCGGACGCGTGAGTGGGTTCCTCGTTGCGACGAGCAATAGCGGTGACATCGATCCTGCAATCTGTGGCGAGCTGCGCGTCTCGATGGGCCCGCTCGAGCTCGGCAGCATGAACCTCGAGCTGAGCTGTCGTGGCTTCATCACCGGCGTCCGCAACGCGGTCATTGGCGCGACGGCAACGCTCGCGGGTCCCGTCGTCCAGGAAGTGATCAGGTCGGTCGCAAGTGAGCTCGAGGAGGACGCGCAGTTTGCTACGGATCCACACGCGTTGCTCGCGCGTCTTCATGGCGATCGCATCGCGGCTGTCGCAGCCGAGATTGCAAGGCGTGCGCGGGTTGCAAGTCCCGACGCGGCAGACTTCATCTCGTGCATGCAGCAGGTCGTCGTCGACACGTATGGTGCGTTCGACCCGCTCTGCGTAATGTGCGGCAAGGTTGCCCCGACGCTGTTCGGCATTCCGCTCGGACAGGAGCTGATTTCCGCGAACGCCTGGATCAGCAAAGAAGGGATGGGCGGCAGCGCGCAATTCTCGCCGGCGTTCCTGATCCTCGGCGCAATCAATGCCGCCACAGCCACCATTGGCGCACTGCTCGGCCAGTTCGAGCAGGCCGTCATCGGCTTCACCGTCAAATTCCCCGACATCCTGGGCCTCGCCGTCGATGCCATCACCGGCGATGTCGCAACGCCCGAGCAGCTGCGCGGATATCTCGAGCACGGCTTCGACACGATCCTGAACCGCAGCACGTTTATCGCCGCGTACAAGATCGCGCCGTTCGGCCTGACGCTCACAAACGCGGGCATGCGCGTCGTGCTGCCAGATCTCGTCAATCACCCGTTGCTGCGACCCGGCGGCTGGAAACGTCCGGAAGACCGCAGGCCGGCACTGCCATCACGCATCGATGTGCTGCAGCGCGTGCTGCGTGCCAATCTCCTCATCGATGCGTTCTGGGACGGAGACCTCGCCAGCGTCGGGTTGCCAGGCCTGCGCTTGCGCGAAGACTATTTCCCGCACGGCGGCATTGTGGGTTCGGCGGTGCTCGACCTGCCGCGCGCACTGCGCGATGCGCCACCCGTCGAGCTTCTACAGAAAATCTTCGACGACAGCGCGGACACACTGGATCGTCTGGGCGCGGCCGTCGAGTACGTGCGTGACTATCTGATGGTAACCGAGAACGCAGGCACAATCGGCTTCTATGTGCCCGCACCGAACCCGCCGGGATTTGCAGTCAACGGACACACGCTGACGCCGGCGGACCTGCTGCGTTGTTTCAGCGATGGCGAGTTTGCACTCGACGTGGCAGCGGCACAGCCGACGCCGATCAATCCCGACAACTCGACTGAAGCCTTCTTCCTCGGCCTGCTCGATGGCCAGCTGTTCGGTGTGCCGACGGTGAATGCACGCGCGGAGCTGGTGCCGCCCGGGCGCGACAGCGCGACCAGCGAGGGTTACTTCTCGATCGACGCGGAAGCACCGGCGGGCTCGTGGGTGCACACGCTCGGACTGAATGCAGGTTTGCACTTCGAGATCCGCCAGGCGCCGCCGCTGCCAATCGCAGAGCACATCCAGGCGATCGCGCATGCGCTCGGCATCGATGGCGCGAGTTCGCCATCAGGAGCCGCGAACGCGGCCGCAGCGGCACTCGGAGCGGTGCCGCGCAGCGTGCAGGATGTCGAGAACGTGTTTGCGTCCCTGGTTGCGGGCGCACAACAGAAGAACGTCGACATGGAAGCGAGCCTGCCCGGCATTGAGCAGCCGTTCGATCATCCGCTCAAGGCGCAGCGCGCACAGGCACGCCGCCAGGAAACGAACGATCGGATCGCGCGGCAGCTCGAGCCCCTCCGCACGATGCTGCACGGCCTGCGCGCCGCGGTAAACGACGCAGAAGCTGGCGCTGCAACCGCTCACGAGAAGGCTGCCCGCACTGCGGCGGCCATCGCGCACCACGTTGTTGAAACGCT
>JBBQYT010000302.1:0-4143 GCA_038208385.1 Longimicrobiales bacterium
TAGGCCGTCCAAAGGCTTCGACGAGCCATCCTCGAGCTCGACTTTCGTCAAACGTCCTGCATCGCCGACCAGCTGTACGATCCGCGGCGTTACAACGGCAATGCCATACTTCCGGAGAATCTCCCGCTCCTTGGCGTTCAGCTCCAGGTCCTGGCCGTGCGTGAACAGCGTTACGTTTTCACTCCATGTCAGCATGAAGAGCGCGATGTTGGCGCCCGGGCAGTCGTGCCCGATGACGCCAATCGTGCAACCTGCCAAACTGGGTCCGTCGCAATCGGGACAATGGAAGACTGAGCGGCCGTATAGCTCATCGAACCCGGGAATGCCAGGCAGGTCGTTCCTTAGTCCGTACGCGAGCACGACGCGGCGCGCGCAGTGTTCGGCGCCGTTTGTCATCGTGATTGTGAAATCGTCTTCCACGCCGTGAACCTTCTCTACCGTCGCGAAGCACATCTCGGCGCCGGCTGATGAAGCCTGGTCGCGCAGACGCTTCCGAAACTCGAGCGGAGGCACATCGGGAAGGCCCGGATATCCGTGCACAGCCCACGCGGGCTCGTTGCGCGGATCCCAGTTGTCGAAAACAATGACCCGGCGACGATAACGGGCGAGCCAAAAAGCGGCGGACAGGCCTGCCGGCCCGCCGCCGATTACGGCCACGTCGTACATGTGGTCAGGTTTGCTGGACGGCACGTGCTCTCCCGGAGCCGGTTGGCTCCGCGGGGGATGCTGCCTGTGTCTCGGAGGTCGTGCCTTCTGGCGGCGGTAACATCGGAAGCGTTACGCAGAACGTCGCGCCCTTGCCTGCCTCGCTTTCAACGCTGATGGATCCGCCATGCGCTTCGATAATGTCATGCGCGATGTTGAGGCCGAGACCCGAGCCCTTGGCGCGCGCTTCCTGACCCACCTGGTGCCATTTGTCGAAGATGTGCACCAGCTGGTCTTCCGGAATGCCAATGCCGTTATCCGTCACGGCGATCTTCAACGATTTGTCCTCTTCCCACGCACGTACTGAAATCCTGCCACCCTCGTGCGTGAACTTGAACGCATTCGAGAGAAGGTTGCCGATCACCTGGTCGCGCAGCCGGTCGCCATCACCTGTAATGAGCGGTGGCAATCTCTCCACGTTGATCTGGAAATCGATGTTCTTTTTGCGCGCGAGTGGCTCGAACGTGCGGTCGATCGCCTCGAACATTGAGTTGATGTCGATCTGTTCCATCTCGAGACGGAATCCGCCCGCCTCGAGCCGGCTGATGTCGAGCAGCTGATTGACCATGCGCGCGAGAATGCGTGTCTGATCGCGAATCGATCCGAGAATCTCTTTGTGCTTTTCCGTGACGGGACCGTAAATGCCTTCGGCGATCAGCTCCGCATATCCGCCAATCACATTCAGCGGTGTTTTCAGCTCGTGCGTTGCAATGCCGATGAATTCCGCCTTCAGCTTTTCGAGCTCCGCCAATCGCTCTGCCATCGACCGGAACGAACGCGACAAATCGCCAATTTCATCCTGCCGGTCATAAG
This sequence comes from Longimicrobiales bacterium, assembly GCA_038208385.1. Lineage (GTDB taxonomy): Bacteria > Gemmatimonadota > Gemmatimonadetes > Longimicrobiales > RSA9 > JBBQYT01. Next base: position 1,519 of record JBBQYT010000302.1, read on the forward strand.
GCAGATCCTCAGGCACGTCGAACTCGCCGCCGGCGACTGCGGCCATCGAGCTGCGCAGCTTGTCGAGCGGATGCGTCAGTGAACGGCTCGTCATTGCACCAATCACGACGGCCAGCACGAGCGCAATCAGGGTCGCAATGATTGTTGCAGTCGCTCCCGCATCGCTGATACGACTCGCTTCAATCACCTGCTGGCTGCTGCGCTGGTCAATTGCATTCGCAACCGTGTCGAGCGATGCCTGATAACTCGCAAGCAGCGGCTTCACCTGCTCGAAATACGCAGTCGCCTGCTCGACGTGCTTGCCCTCAACCATCTGCTCCACATTGTTCGCCGCAGCCGTCAATGTCTGCAGTCGCGCTTTCGTCGAAGCTGCTGCATTGCGGTAACCCGCATGCGACAGCGTCAGGAGCTGCGCATCAGATTCGGCCAGCGCCTCGTGCATGTTCGCGCGCATTTCGGGACTCGGCGCCGCGATGTAGCTGCGCTCGAAGCGATCCAGCTCCGCCAGATGCGCCTGCAAACGGCCAAGCGCCAGGAACGCAGCGGCATGCTGCTCCCGCTGGTCCACCGCAATGTCACGAACTCTCTTCAGCTGGATCGCTGCGTACACGACGGGAAGGACCAACACGATCGTGATCGCGACGATTGCCGTGACGAGCCGGCTCCGGATCGTCATGCGCGGCTCGCGAACGGCGACGTGTCTTCGATCTGCAATGCAGGCTTCATGAACTGAGAATAATCAGGACTGCAGCGTCTTGCGAATCCGCTTCAACTCGGCAACGCTGTCTGCCAGCATCTTATCGCGCGCCTCGAGCTGTTGTTCCAGCGCCTGCAGCCGCACCGTCAGCTTGTCCCGGTCCGTTGCAAGCTTGTCCCGGTCCTGCTGAACATCCTTGATCCGCGACGCCACCGACTGACCCGGCAACCGCGGCAACGGACGCCCCGCCATCACCGCGGTCTTGACCCGCTCCGCCTCAGCCCGTGCCTCCTGAGCATCCGACTCCGCTACGGCCCGGGCACTGTCGTTCGCACCAAGCTCCAACGCAGTCAAGTACATCGTCTGGGCAAGCGGCTGCGTCCACGGCGCTAACTGCCCCTGACGGAGGTACTGCGCAGTCAACGTCGCCGCGACATCCAACCGCCGGTTCGGATTGCGCGGGTCCAGCGTCGCCGAGGCGAGGGCCAGAAGCGCCTGCTGGCCCGTAGTGGTCCCTGGATGGTTGTTGGCAATGCGCGTCAAAGTCTCTGTGGCAGACCGATAATCGCCACGATCCAGAGACGCCAGTGCCGTAATCAGTTCTTGATCGTCGGGGCTCGTTTTTGCGCCCTTGAGAGACGCGCAGCCTGCGAGAACCACGGAAACTGCCCAGATCCTGAGCAGGGTAAACCTCATGGGAATGCCTCTCTTACTCGCGGCAAAAAGACGTGGCCTGCCGGAGACGGTGGCCTGCGCCGAGCCGATGCAAAGCGCGGGCCTTTTCCCGCACCGGCAATAGCCAAATTACACACCCGCACGTTTCCACGCACCCGCACGCTCCTGAATGGGCCCCAGACCACCATTTGCACTTCAATGCGCCCGCTTTATCTTGCTGGCCGTCCCTTATCCCCAGGATCGAACAACGTATGGCTCCCGACCCGCAATCCGTCTCGTCCGGCTCCCAGCCCACAAATCGTGAATCTGTCGCCGGAGGCGATGGCTTCGGGTCCGACGAAGGCAAATACGTGTACTGCATCATCCGCAGCTCGGATGAGCGAGAGTTCGGCCCGGTCGGAATCGGCGAGGGCGGCAACCGCGTCTACACGGTGCACCACAGGGACCTGGCCGCCGTTGTAAGTGACACGCCGATCCGGATTTACGACCCCACTCGTGAAAACGTCCTCGCCCATGAGCTCGTCAACGAGACCGTCATGCGCGAATTCACCGTTATCCCGATGTCCTTTGGAACGATCTTCCGTACCAAGGACGACATCATGGAGCTGCTCAAATCGACGTCGGGTGCGTTCGAGGACGTGCTCGAAAAGATGCGCGATAAGATCGAGTTCGGTCTGAAGGTTTTGTGGGACCGCGAAAAAGTGATCGCGCGGCTCGAGTCCGGAGATGAAGAGATTCGTCGCCTGAAGGAAGAAATCACCAGCAATGCGCAGAGCTCGACGTACTTCGCGCGCATGCAGCTCGGACGCCTGATCGAGAGCGCCCTGGAAAGCACGGCGAATGGCTATGTGATGGACATCCATGAGTCGCTGAAACCCGTCGCGGTCGCGAGCCGCTCCAACAAGCCGATCGGCGACCGCATGATCATGAACGCAGCATATCTGGTCGAGCGCAGCCGTGAGCATGATTTCGATGAAGCAGTGAAGGCGTTGAGCCGGAAGTACGAAGAATTGCTGTCGTTCAAGTACACGGGGCCCTGGCCGCCGTACAACTTCGTCAACATCAAGCTTCGTCTCGAGCGGGCGGACACTTAAGAAATTTTTCACCGCGGAAGACGCGGAAGACGCGGAAGACGCAGATGAACAGATTTGTATTTTATTTTCTTTCTTCTGATCCCTTCCGCGACCTCCGCGTCTTCCGCGGTGAATAAAACTTTGCCAAGCGTAATCGCCGAGGAAAGAGTAATCGCTGAA
>JBBQYT010000303.1:0-4136 GCA_038208385.1 Longimicrobiales bacterium
TCGTCGTTGATGGCGTGCTCTCGCGTCCGTTTTTTTATTTGAGCCTTTATATGCGACGTAACAGGTCCGATTATTACGATTCGTTGCAGCGCGTCCGCACGCATGGTGCGTGGGAGGACTGGTTGCTCTTTTACCTTACGGGTGTCGAGAGCGTGGCGCGGGAAGCGACGGAGACGGCGTTCGCGCTGAATCTTTTGTTCGAGACCGATCAACAGCGGGTCGTGACGTTGGGGCGTGCAGCCGGCTCTGCGCTGCGTGTTTTCGAGATGCTGAAGGCGCGGATCGTCGTGTCGATTCCGGGAGCTGCGAAGGAGCTTGGTCTTACATTTCCCACCGTTCGTGATGCGCTCGTCCGACTGGAAACGCTCGGCATCGTTCGCGAGATGTCTGGAAGATCGCGCAACAAGGTGTTTGCGTATGACCGACACCTGCAGATTTTGAACGACGGAATCGGCGGTTGAGCGATTTCGTTGCATTGAAGTCGACGCGCGGCCGGCTCGTTGTGCTGGCCACGGTGCTCGGTTCGGGAACCGTGTTTCTCGAATCGACGGTCGTGAACGTGGCGCTGCCGTCGATGGGCCGTGATCTGCATCTTGGCATGGCGGGCCTGCAGAACAACATTCACCTGAGTCCGCTGATCGCCGGCGCTGCTCTGCTTCCCGTGAACGTGTTGATGCTCGTCCTGTCGCCGATCTCGTGCCACATCGCGACGAGGATCGGCGCGCGCCTTCCGATGACGATTGGTGCCGCTGTCGCAGGAGTCGGCATGATTCTGTTCGCGGGCATTGTCAGTTTTTTGACAGTGCAGCTGGAGGAGCTCGCCTAACACTTCAGCCGATCATGATTTGGCGGACGTAGTCGAGCTCTTCTGCATTGACTGTGTGTCCCATGCCTGGATAGATGCGCTTTGTGACTTTTGCTCCGAGTTGTTCGAGTACGATTGCGGTCTCATCGACGCGTGAGACGGGGATGTGCGGGTCCGGATTTGCGGAGCCGATGAATACGGGTGTGCCAGCGAGTGAGCCTGAGTAATCGCGTGGAGTGCCGTCGGGACCGATGAGTCCGCCTGTGAGTCCGCAGATACCGCCATAACGCCGTGCGTTGCGCGCAGCGAACTCGAGTGAGAGGCACGCGCCTTGTGAGAAGCCAAGGAGTATGAGTTTTTCGCGCGGTATGCCTGCGGCTGCAACCTGTTCGACGATGGTGCCGAGTAGTTGCAGTGCGGATGAGAGATAAGGCTCGTTTTGTTCGATTGGTGACATGAATCCGAGTGGGTACCACGTGTGCCCCGCAGCTTGCGGGGCGAGGAAGGCGTAGTCGGGGTGATGGATTTCGCGCGCCAGCGAAAGGATGTCTTCTGCACTGGCGCCGCGTCCGTGGACGAGAATCATTGCGGCGCGCGCCTTGTCGAGCGGCTGGCCGGCAGTGAGCACCGCTTGTCCGGCGTGTGGGTCAAGCATCATTCCGCCTCTTTCTCCGTGCAGTCGTGTCAGTCGATTGGTTTCAGGTTGCGAATGATGTTGGCGCGCTGTGGCTCGAGAAATGGTGGCAGTACGACTTTCTCGCCGAGCGTTGCTGCATCTTCATCGACGGCAAAGCCGGGTCCATCGGTAGCAATCTCGAACAGAATTCCGTTCGGTTCGCGAAAGTAGAGGCTGCGGAACCAGAACCGATCGACTTCGCCGCTGTTTGGAATGCCGAGTGTGTTGAGTCGCTCTGCCCACGCGTGGTATTGCTCTTCGTTCGGGGTTCGGAATGCGACATGGTGTACGCCGCCGGCGCCCTGTTGTGCAATCGGCAGGTCCGGCTGAATGGCGACGTGCAATTCTGCGTGCGGTCCACCGTCGCCCATCTCGAATACGTGCACGTTGGACGGTCCGGCCTCCGTCATTGAGTAATCGCGGACATGTCGCATGTTGATGGCGCGCGTCAGGATCGCTTCCGTTTGGGTGATGCTCGGCACGCTGATGACGATGGGTCCGAGTCCACGAACCTGGCATTCGGTCGGCACCGGACTGTTCTGCCACGGCTTTGGAGGATCGCCCGCGCCGCCATCGTCTACAAACGAAAGACGCTGGCCTTCGGGATCCTCGAAGTCGAGAGTCAAACGGCCATCGCGCTCACGAACTTCACTCATCTGCAGACCTGCAGCCTTCAAGTGTTCGGTCCACCAGCTGAGTGCATCCTTGCCGTTTACGCGCAGTGATGTGCGCACAATGCTGTGCGTGCCGCGTCGTTCAGGCGGCGCGGGCCAATCGAAGAATGTCAGATCAGTGCCGGGCGAGCCGACGGCGTCTGCATAAAACAGGTGATATGCGCTGACGTCGTCCTGGTTGACGCTGCGCTTCACGAGTCGCATTCCGAGCACTTGTGTGTAGAAACGGTGGTTCTCGCGGATGTTGGCCGAGATTGCCGTCAAGTGGTGAATCCCAGTGAGATCCATGCGAGTCCTCCGGCGAGGGGGAGCGGTCCTGACGTTATGACTGGAGTGTGCATTGTGGAACCGCAAGACCGTACTCGGACCACTTGCACGCGCATGCCCGATGACTTACAACAAATCTCATGCAAGAGCCTGAAAACTACGATATTGCCGACCTCATCCAGCTGCTCGAGCTGGAGCCGCTCGAGGTCAATATTTATCGCGGTCAGAACCGCGACATTGGAACGGGTCGTGTGTTTGGCGGACAGGTGCTCGCGCAGGCGCTGGTTGCCGCGCGGCATACAGTGGATGAGCCGCGCGAAGCGCATTCCGTGCACGGCTATTTCATCCTTCCGGGCGACCTGAAAGCTCCCATCGTCTACTTTGTGGACCGTTTGCGCGATGGCGGAAGCTTCACGACGCGCCGCGTCACTGCAATCCAGCACGGCCGTACGATCTTCAATCTGTCTGCATCGTTTCATGCACTGGAGAGTGGCCTCGAGCATCAGTCGGAGATGCCAGCAGTGCCGGATCCTGAGAGTTTGCCGAGCGAGCTGGACCTGATCCGCGACATGGCGGACCGGATTCCGCCGAACCTGCGTGCTGTGTTGACGCAGGACCGGCCGATCGACTATCGGCCCATATCACCTGTCGATCCATTCAATCCGGATCCGCGTCTGCCGGTTCGACAGATGTGGTTCAAGGCGATCGGCAGGATGTCCGACTCGCCGATTCACCATCAGGCTGTGCTCGCGTACGCATCAGACTACGGCCTGCTCGGCACCGTATTGCTGCCGCACGCGAAGTCGTATCGAAATCCAGACATGCAGGTCGCAACACTCGATCATGCGATCTGGTTTCACCGTCCGTTTCGTTTCGATGACTGGCTGCTTTACTGTTCGGACAGTCCCGTTGCATCGGGAGCACGCGGATTTGCGCGTGGCAGTGTGTATACGCGTGAAGGTGTGCTCGTCGCTTCGACGGCGCAGGAAGGACTCGTGAGGATGATCAAGCCGCGTGACAAAGGCTAGCGCTGCAGGATCACTGCAGCGCTCTGCAGACTGCTGGTCAAATACTTCAGCAAACGTCGGTAGCTAGACGTTCCGTGTCTGGTTGGTGAAATCGACGGGCAATTCGGGACGCTGTGGTGCTACGAGCTCCGTCGTCTGCTGGGGCGTTGCGAATGCTCGGGCCGCAGTCTCGTCCGCACCGCCGTCGTGTATCGACTTCTTGAACTCCCGAATGCCTTTGCCGAGCGAGCCGCCGATCTCCGGCAGACGCTTCGCGCCAAACAGCAACATTACGATCAGGAAAATGAAGAGCAGCTTGAACGGTCCAAATCCTTCCATATTGATACCCTCGTCAAAGGCTTGTGTAAGGCGTGTTGTTATGGATTAAACGCGCGGACTGACTGGACGACCCCACGGCCGCCCAGTCCGGGTTCGTGATTTTGTACTAGGGAAGGCCCAGGCCTGGGTTGTCGATGATGAAGTCTTTCACGATTGCAATGACTTCAGCCTTCGTGAGGGCTTCATCGAATGCTTCCGTCGCTGCATTACTGATGTTCGTCGGTCCGATCATGCCCAGATTCGGCAGCGTCGCTGCGTTGATTGTCGCCGTGCCCGCCACGTGTGATGTGTTGCTTTCAGGTGTCCCACCGCCATAAATCGCACCGAATGCAGCGACTACTGCAGCCGGCGGATTCAAAAACGATGCG
>JBBQYT010000304.1:0-4135 GCA_038208385.1 Longimicrobiales bacterium
TGGTGTGTAGTACATCCCGGTCGACACACCGACTGCATCTTCTGCAGCTGCGTGCTCCGGATGAACGCGCGGACGACCCAGCATCGCTGTGACATCGGCTTCCGTGATCACTGTGTGGTCGACATCACCGCTCGCAATGCGGCGTGCCGCCTTGCGTGCGAGCTTCCCGAGCTCACGCTCGAGCTGACGGACGCCCGCCTCACGGGTGTAACCACTGATCACTTGCTCCAGCGCCGTGTCCTCGATCTGCAGCTGCGCGGGCTTCAAGCCACCCTCGTTCAGCTGACGCGGCAACAGATAGCGCTTCGCGATCTCCAGCTTTTCGACTTCCGTATAACCCGAAAAGTCTACCCGCTCCATGCGATCGAGCAGCGGTCCCGGAATCGAGTCGAGAAAGTTTGCCGTCGCAATGAACAGAACTTCCGACAAATCGAACGGAATGCCGAGATAGTTGTCCGTGAACGAATTGTTCTGCGCCGGATCCAGCACCTCGAGCAGTGCAGCTGCCGGGTTGCCCTGGTAGCTCACGCCCAGCTTGTCTACCTCGTCGAGCAGGAACACGGGGTTCTTTGTGCCTGCCTGACGCAGTCCGGCGATGATACGGCCCGTCATCGCTCCAACATACGTGCGGCGATGTCCGCGGATGTCTGCTTCATCACGCGCGCCACCGAGTGCAATGCGCACGTATTTGCGACCGAGCGCACGCGCAATCGACTGCGCGATCGATGTCTTGCCGACTCCCGGCGGACCCACGAACAACAGGATCGGTCCGCGCCCAACCGCACGCGCCTTTGCACGCGCTTCATTCGTGTCCGGTGCATCCGGGTCCGAAATCGCTTCAGGCGCGGCCAATGCTTCATCCGCCGGAATGTCCGCCTAGACTTCGTTTTCTACAGCAGCTTCGGCGTTCTCGATTGCGTCCTCCTCTGCATTCTCCCTCTGCAGCTTGCGAACGGCCAGTAACTCGAGAATGCGATCCTTCACATCATTCAGACCGTAGTGATCCTCGTGCAGAATGACATCGGCTTCCTTCAAGTCGATCTTGTCTTCGGTCCGCTCGCCCCACGGCAGCTCCGTCACCAGCTCGAGATAGGAGCGAATGACCTGGTACTCTGCCGACTGCGGACTCGTACGCTCCAAACGCTTCAGCTCGCGATCGACTTCAGCACGCGCCTCTTCCGGAAGCTCCAGCCCCTGCAGACGCACCTTCAGCTCATCAGCACCCTCCGCCTCACCATCATCACCGAGCTCCTTTTGAATTGCACGCATCTGCTCACGTAAAAGCATCTCGCGCTGCTTATCACCCAGCTCTTCCTGAACCTTCTTCTGGATCTGCTCCTGTGCATCGAGACGCAGCAAGTCGCGCTCGACTGCAACCAGCACGCGACGCATACGGCTCTCAACCGAGAAGTCCTCCAGCAACGACTGCTTCTCGGCCGCCGGCACATCGAGATAAAATGCGACGAGGTCCGCAAACGCGCCCGGCTGCGTCATCCCTTCGATCAGCTGAGCCAGCGCCTCCTGCGGAATCCCACGACGACGCCCAAGCTCCGATGCTCGCTCACGCAATTCGCGATCGAGCGCCTCGAATGCAGCATCCCCCGCATTCAACGGCTCCTGCCCGCTAATCGGAATCACCAGCGCCTGCAACATCCCCTCGCCACTCAACGAATACGAAACCGCCGTCCCGCGCTCCTCACCCTGCAACAGAAGCTGCAAACCTCCACGATTGCGCTGTGTCTGAACGATCCGCGCAATCACGCCAACTTTATGTAGAACATCGGGCGTCACGTCATCGATATTCTCGATCTGCGACACCGCGAACACGCGGCCATCCCCCTGCAACGCAGTCTGCACCGCCTCGATCGTCCCCGCCCGACCTGCCGTGATCGGCACAGCGACGCCCGGGAACACGACCGTGTCCCGCAGCGGAAGCACCGGCAGTGTCAATCGTTCAGCCATCATTTCCTCACATGGTTTATGCGAGACCATCCAGGCACCAGAGCGGTCCCGTGCTGCGACCGCTAATGCACTGGCAGGGTTTCGCCGTACAGTACAGCACTGAAGCACGTTGCTTGCCAAGGCGTGCCTATCGTCGAATAGCGTTGTGCCACAATGGTTAGCTACAGATGGTCAAACGGGGAACCCGGCGGGTCATAGGGCCGGAATGGCAGGGCTGCCGGAGAGGCAGTTCGGCAGTACATTTTCGCAGCCATACAAGCAGGAGGGAACATGGCAACGACTGAGAAAATACCCGGCGCGCGTGTCGTTCGTGCCCCGCGCGGCTCGACATTGAGCTGCAAGGGATGGACGCAGGAGGCTGCGCTGCGGATGCTGATGAACAATCTGGATCCGGACGTTGCGGAACGTCCTGACGATCTCGTCGTCTACGGCGGCACCGGCAAGGCTGCGCGCGATTGGGAATGTTTTGATGCGATCGTCGCTTCGCTGAAGATTCTTGAAAACGATGAAACGCTGCTCGTGCAGTCCGGCAAACCTGTGGGCGTGTTTCGGACGCACGAGAATGCGCCGCGCGTACTGATTGCGAACGCGAACCTGGTTCCGCGCTGGGCGACGTGGGAGATCTTTCGCGAGCTCGAGACGAGCGGCCTTACAATGTACGGGCAGATGACTGCGGGCTCGTGGATCTACATCGGCACGCAGGGAATCCTGCAGGGCACGTACGAGACGTTTGGTGCGGTTGGTCGCGCGCACTTTGGTGGATCGCTCAAAGGTCGCTGGATACTGACGGGCGGCATGGGTGGTATGGGCGGCGCACAGCCGCTTGCCGCGACCATGAATGAAGCTGCAATTCTCGTGGTGGATGTCGATGCACAGCGCATCGAGCGGCGCGTTGCGCAGCGGTACTGCGATCGGATGTCGACATCACTCGATGAAGCGCTCGGCTGGGTTCAGGACGCAGCTGCGCAGGGCGTTCCGCTGTCCGTCGGGCTCGTCGGCAATTGCGCTGATGTGTTGCCCGAGCTCGTACGGCGTGATGTCGTTCCCGATGTATTGACCGATCAGACGTCTGCGCACGACGCGCTTCGCGGTTACGTACCCGCTGGACTCTCGCTACGCGATGCCGAGGTGCTCCGCGATAGCAATCCGGATGAGTATGTACGTCGCTCCATGGAGTCGATGCGCATTCATTGCGAAGCGATGGTGGCGCTGATGAATCGCGGCGCAATCACGTTCGACTACGGCAACAACCTGCGCGGCCAGGCAAAAGAAGCGGGCTACGCAGATGCATTTGCGTTTCCCGGTTTCGTGCCGGCGTACGTCCGTCCGCTGTTTTGCGAAGGCAAGGGCCCATTCCGCTGGGCAGCTTTGTCGGGAGAAGCATCGGACATCCTGCGTACAGATGAGCTCGTCCTCCAGCTCTTTCCCCACGACAAACACCTCGCCCGCTGGATCCGGATGGCGCAGGAAAAGGTGCAATTCCAGGGCTTGCCGGCGCGCATCTGCTGGCTCGGCCAGGGCGAGCGCGCACAGTTTGGCGTCGCGCTGAATGATCTCGTTGCAAACGGCGAGGTGCAGGCTCCGATCGTGATTGGTCGCGATCACCTCGACACGGGATCGGTTGCATCGCCGTTCCGGGAGACGGAGTCAATGCGCGATGGGAGCGACGCTATCGCCGACTGGCCAATTCTCAATGCGCTATTGAACACTGCGTCCGGTGCGAGCTGGGTGTCGTTCCATCATGGCGGCGGCGTCGGCATTGGCAACTCACTTCACGCAGGTCAGGTACTCGTCGCCGATGGCACGCCCGAAATGCACGCGCGCATCGAGCGCGTGCTGACAAACGATCCTGGAATTGGCGTCGCGCGTCATGCAGACGCGGGCTACGAAGTCGCAATCGAGACCGCGCGCGACAACGGCATCAAGCTGCCGATGCTTTCGTGATTTTACTCCCCGATCTCGTTTATATCGACGACGCGTTTGTCGCCAACACCGGAGTCGATATCGATGCAGCGAGCGGTCGCATCACGAGCCTGGTATCCGCGGGAGAAATAAACGAAATGGCAGCGCGCGACGTGGTGCATCTGCAGGGTGCTGCGCTGATGCCCGGCTTCGTCAATGCGCACTCGCACGCCTTCCAGCGTCTGCTGCGCGGGCGCACGCATTGGCGCTC
>JBBQYT010000305.1:0-4126 GCA_038208385.1 Longimicrobiales bacterium
CGATGGATATGAGATCTCGCGCCGCTTGAAGGGCGACGACACGCTTCCGTACATCCCGATCATTCTGGTCACTGCGCGCGATTCGACAGAAGACAAAGTGACCGGCCTCGATGCGGGTGCAGACGATTACCTGACCAAGCCGATCAATTTTCCCGAGCTTGAAGCGCGCGTTCGCTCCATGCTGCGCATCAAGCGGCTGCAGGACGAGCTCGAGCTGAAGAACCGCGAGCTCGAGCGCATCAGTATTAGTGATGGTCTTACGGGTTTGTTCAACCATCGCCACATCCACGGATTGTTGAACGACGAGTTCGAGCGTGCAAACCGCACGGGTGAGCGTCTCACTGTTGCGATGTTCGACCTCGACCGATTCAAGTCCGTAAACGATACACACGGCCATCAGGCAGGCGATCGCGTGCTCTCGCAGCTCGCGGACATTCTGCGCGAGACCGCGCGAGAGATCGACAAGCTTGGACGCTACGGCGGCGAGGAGTTCCTTGTCATCCTGCCGGAGACCGGCATCGAGGATGGAGCGGTTTTCGTCGAGCGCGTACGTCGTGAAGTTGCGCGGCGCGCGTTCGATGTCGGCAAGGACGAGCCATTGAGTATGACGATCTCTGCGGGTGTTGCGGAGTATCCGAACGATATCCAGGCGTCGCCGGAGCTGCTGATCGGCGCTGCCGACGAGGCGCTTTACGCAGCAAAAACGACTGGACGCAACAAGGTAGTGCGCTACGACCAGATCAAGGCAGTGACCTCGGATACGGCCGCACCAACCAGCTGAACAAGCCGCACATGCAAAACACTTTTAAAGCCGACGACCTGTCTTCGGCCGCTACGCGTGCGGCCGAGCTGCGTAACATCCTGGATGATGCCAATCGCAGGTATTACATCCATGATGCGCCGAACATCTCCGATGCCGAATACGACAGGCTTCTGCGCGAGCTGAAGGAGATCGAACACGCGCACCCCGATCTGCGCACTCCCGATTCACCAACACTCCGTGTCGGCAGCCAGCCCTCCTCCCAATTCGAGAAGGTCAAACACCTCGCCCCTATGCTGTCGCTGGACAATGCATTCGCTCCCGAAGAGCTCGTTGCATGGGAAGAGCGCAATGCACGCATCAGCCGCGAAGTGAAAGACGCCGGTTACATTGTCGAAATGAAAATCGATGGTGGTGCAATCTCGTTGCTGTATGAAGCTGGCCTGCTGGTGCGTGGCGCAACACGCGGCAATGGCGCGATCGGCGAGAACGTTACGACGAACCTGCGCACGATGCGTGAAATTCCGCTGCGCCTTTCAGGCGAGAACGTACCGAAGCGCGTCGAGATTCGCGGTGAAGTCTACATGACGTTCACTGGCTTCAATGCCATGAACGAGCGACGCGTCGCCGCAGGCGAACCGACGTTTGCAAATCCGAGAAACACTGCCGCGGGTGCGCTCCGTCAGCTCGACCCGCGCATGACTGCAGAACGGCCGCTGCGGTTCTTTGCATACCAGGTCGAAGTCGATGCGGACACAGGCGAACAGCTGCCGGTAACGCGCCAGAGTGAAACGTTGAAGCTTCTCGAGTCGTGGGGCTTCACCGTCAATCCGAATCGCAAGACAGCCACGACGATCGCTGACGTTCTCGCCTATGCAAACGAAGTCGAGCGGTTCCGCGAAACACTCGACTATCCGATTGATGGCATCGTCGTCAAAGTCAATCTGCTTGGACTCTGGGACGAATTGGGCATCGTGGGCGGGCGCGAGCCGCGCTACGCCATCGCATACAAGTTCGCTCCCGATCTCGTAACTACGCGCCTGCTGAAAATCGAAGTGAACGTCGGACGCACCGGCGCCTTGAATCCGTACGCAGTGCTCGAGCCTGTCGAAATCGGCGGCGCAATCGTCAGGCAGGCGACGCTGCACAACTTCGAGGACATAGCACGCAAGGGGCTTCGCATAGGCGACATGGTGCTGGTCAAGCGCGCGGGTGAAGTGATCCCGCAGGTTGTGGCGCCACTGACCGATCAGCGCACCGGCGAGGAGATCGAGTTCGAAGAGCCGACAGTTTGTCCATCGTGCGGCACTGCTGTTGCGAAGTCCGAAGAAGAAGTGATGCTGTACTGTCCGAACGGTGCGTGTCCCGCACAGATCTATCGTGGTCTCGTGCACTTTGCATCGCAGGATGCGATGGACATTCGTGGCATGGGCGAGCGCACTGCGCTGCAGATGCTCGAAGCGAGCCTCGTAAAGGACTACGCGGACCTGTACGATCTTACGGAAGAAAAGCTGATGACGCTCGAGGGCTTTGCGCAGATTTCGGCGCGCAACCTCGTCGAGGCGATCGGGAAATCGAAAGACCTGCCGCTTTCGAGACTGCTCTATGCGCTCGGAATCCGGCACGTCGGCACGCACGCGGCGCAGATCGTCGCCCGCGAGCTTGGCACACTCGAGGCGGTCCTGGCCGTGGATGAGGCCAAGCTCGCTGCCGTCCACGGCATTGGTGCTACCACTGCGGCTGCGTTGGTTGCATACTTAGGGGAATCGCACAATCGCGAGATGCTGGACCGGCTGGTACAGGCGGGCCTCACTACGGAGGAGCCTGTTGAGCGCGCGGCCGGTGCAGCGCTGGCCGGCAAGACTGTCGTAATCACGGGCACGCACGCGATGAGCCGCAAGGATCTGCAACTGCTCATCGAACGGCACAGCGGACGCGTTGCGGGCAGCGTCAGCAAATCGACAGACTATCTTCTTGCGGGCGAGGCGCCTGGCTCGAAGCTGGAAAAAGCGAAAGAGCTGGGCGTGGAAGTCATCGACCAGCAGCAGCTGGTGCAGCTACTCGGCACTGAATAACGCTTTCACACACGGAAAGAGGAAAACCAATGGCCAGATCCGGAACTCGTGCGCCTGAGCTTGCGCTCCCGGTCGCATCGCTCGCAGCGATCCGCAAGGCGCTCGTCACCGAAGTTGGTCCGGATGCTGCCGCGCGCGCGCTCCAGCAGGCTGTATACGCCGCCGGCGACAAATTGTACGAGCTGCTCTCGAATCACATCGCGCCCACGAATGGTGATCAAGGCGCCGAACATACTGTAGGCGATGTCGGTGCGGCCACATTCTGGCGGAACCTGTCCGAGATGTTTGCGACGCGTGGCTGGGGTCGCCTCGCACACGAAGAGGCGCACGCAGGCGTTGGCGCGCTCGAGAGCACGGACTGGGTAGAAGCGGATCCGGAAAGCGGCGCAACACGGCCAAGCTGCTTCTTCAGCTCAGGCGTGCTCGCAAACGTGCTCGGCCGTGCGGCCGAGGGCGAAGTTGCTGTGCTCGAAGTGGAGTGCCGTTCGCGCGGAGACCTCCGCTGCCGTTTCCTCTTCGGCGGACAGGAAGCACTCGAAGCCGTCTACGATTCGATTCTCACAGGACAGGACGCCGACAGCTCCGTCGCGCAGCTCACATAAGTGCCGCGCGTCCTCGCCGTGGATTACGGTGAGCGCCGAGTCGGCCTGGCACTCAGCGATCCCACCGCGACCATCGCAACTCCGCTCACTACGATCCTGCGCCGACGCGGCAAACGTCCGCCCGTCGCCGCAATCCTCGAGATCGTCCAATCCAGCGAAGTGGCCGAGATTGTGCTCGGTCTGCCCCTGACACTCCAAGGCGATGACTCCGACTGGACACGCGAAGTGCGCGCGTTCGGCGAAACCCTCGCCCAGCGCTCCGGACTCACAGTACATCTGCTCGACGAACGCATGACATCCGTGCGCGCGGAACGCACAATCCGATCGATGGGTCTCAAGAAGAGCGAGCGCGAACAAAAAGAGCGTATCGATGCAGCAGCGGCGATACTCATCCTGCAGGCACATCTCGACCGGAGGAAGCGTGCGGAAGCTCAGTCTGATGAATAGAAAAATACGCGTACAGGCATTCGTATTGATGCTGGCCGTCGCATGCGCAGCATGCACCGGCGAAGGTAACGGCGCACTCGTGCGCGTGCACCTTCCGCGCGGCACACACACAAAGCACGCGGCCGATACGCTAGCCGCGAAAGGTCTGATCCAGTCGAAGTTTGCGTTTCGTCTGCTCGCGAAAGTCACGAACAACGGCGCAAGCATAAAGCCCGGTACGTATCAATTCCATCACGGCGTCG
>JBBQYT010000306.1:0-4110 GCA_038208385.1 Longimicrobiales bacterium
GGCATCGCCGATGAGATAGATGACGCGCCGCACAGCACTCGCATCCGGCTCTGCGATCGCCTCGGGATCCGGCAGCTTCCGCAGCCCCTTGTGACACGACGCAGAGAGCACTGCGCACAAACACACGACCACGCTTCGCGTTCGCAACATCAAAAATGCAACGTGATTCCGAGTGGCACCTGCATCCGTGCAACAGCACTGTCTTTGTTATTCGACTCAGGCGCAGGCCACAGGATGCCGATAACACAACCAGCGACGAGACCCACTCCCGAACCAATCGCGCCGCCCGCCCACTTTCCTTCCGGCGGTTCCCACACGACGCGCCCTATGACCAGGCCCGTCGCAACTCCGAGCAGTGTGCCCGCCGTGCCGCCGATCACCGTGCGCACCAGCCGGCCGGGATCGAGAAAACCAAGAGCGACGCCCGTGCCTCCGCCAATCAGCACCGGTGCTGACTGCCAGCCGAACAGGTCCTTGGGATCGTGCAGATAGTGCCCCGCGCGCGACTCCGCGACCACAATCGTCAACGTCAGGAACCCGCCCGATGCCGCGCCCGCCACACCGCCGAGCGCGGGTGCAACGAGTCGCTGCGCGCTCAGCGGGCGTGTTTGTCCGGCACCAGCGCACAACGCAAGCGCAGCGCAGACAATCGCCAGAAAACGTGTGTGCGCCACGCTACTTGTCCAGCACTTCACCTTCGACCGTCTTGCGCTCCCCGTTGACGGCGCGATGAAACTCGCGGGCGAGGGCGAGCGCACTGGCTATATCCGGCGGCGTCTTCGTAAGAAACTCGCCGATCTGGTGCGGCACCTGGTGCACGTCGAATTTGGTGTCGGTCATGATATCGGAAGCCGCAAGTCCCGCGAGCTGGTGCACCTCCATGGCGGCGTCTTCGACGTCGTTTTTTTCGAGAGCGGCAACGACTCGCGCCACCACCGCCTGCACGTCACGCAGGTCCTTCACCTCAAGTGCGTCGTCTCCGCTCAATGTACCCTCCAGTCTCGAATGGCTTTTGTATGGCCCCGTCCGGCGCAAGACGGATGCCGTTTCGGCGGCCCGGCAATGCCTTCGGGCATTATGAAGGCTCCGGGGACTGCAAATCCACGTGGGTTTCGGTTAACTTTATGGGCTATGATTTCGATTTCCGGCCTGACCAAGGAATTCGGCGACCGTACCCTCTTCGCCGACGCGACGCTCCAACTGAATCCTGGGGAGCGCTACGGGCTCGTGGGCGCCAATGGCTCAGGCAAAACCACGTTCCTCAATATCATCAGCGGCCAGCAGGAAGCCACGAAGGGCACCGTCTCCATGCCCAACCGCATCCGGCTGGGCGTCCTGCGACAGGATCAGTTCCTCTACGAGGACGAGAAGATCCTGAACGTAACGATCATGGGGAACATGGAGCTTTGGGAGGCACTCGTCGAGCATGACGAGCTGCTGGCCAATGCACACGATCATTTCGACGCAGAGCGATACTCCGTCGTCGAAGAGACCATCATGCGGCATGATGGGTACTCGGCCGAAGCGCGTGCTGCGACAATTCTCGAGGGCCTCGGCATGCCGGCGGCAGTTCACCAGCAGCCGCTTTCCACACTCTCCGGTGGTTTCAAGCTCCGCGTTCTCCTCGCCCAGGTGCTCGCGAGCAACCCCGATGTACTGTTGCTCGACGAGCCGACAAACCATTTGGACATTCTGTCCATTCGCTGGCTCGAAGGCTTCATTCGCGAGTTCGCCGGCCCCGTCGTCGTCATCTCGCACGATCACCAATTCCTCGATGGCGTCGCAACACACATCATGGATGCCGACTATCAGCAGATCACTGCGTATCGCGGCAACTACACGCAGTTCGTCGAGCTGAAGCGGTCGGAGCGCGAGCGTCGCGAAAAGGACATCGCCGGACAGAAAAAGGAAATTGCTCAGACGATGGAATTCGTGGAGCGTTTCAAGGCGAAGGCGAGCAAGGCGCGCCAGGCGCAAAGCAAGCTGCGCATGGTCGAGAAGAAGCAGGAAAAGATGGAAGAGCTTCCGCAGAGCTCGCGCCGTTATCCAACCGTGCGCCTCGTCGAGCATCGTCACAGCGGGCGCGATGTGCTGAAGGTAAGCGGCATCACGAAGTCGTATGGCGACAAGCAGGTGTTGCACGGCGTCGATCTGCAGGTCCGGCGCGGCGATCGCGTCGCGATCATGGGCCCGAACGGAATCGGCAAGTCGACGCTGCTCAAGATCGTGATGGGTGATATCACTGCCGATGCAGGCGAAGTGGAGTGGGGATACGAGACGTATCCGGGCTATTTCGCACAGGACCATCACGAAGATCTCGAGACGTTGAGCATGACTGCGGAAGAGTGGGTCACGCAGTACTGCCCGGGTCAGGGCGTTGGCTACGTGCGCGGCGAAATGGCGCTCATGCTCTTTTCAGGCGATGATCCGAAGAAGCCGTTGCGTGCACTCTCGGGTGGCGAAGCCGCGCGCCTCGTGTTCACGCGCCTCGCCATCGAAAAGCCCAATGTGCTCGTGCTCGACGAGCCTACGAACCATCTCGATCTCGAGTCCATCGAAGCGCTCGTCGATGGCCTGAAAAAGTACACGGGCACGCTGATCCTCGTATCGCACGACCGCTGGTTCATCGGCCAGCTCGCAACCCGCATCGTGGACATCGAAGCAACAGGCATCGTCGACTATCAGGGCACCTACGAAGAATACGTCGCGCTGGTCGGCAATGACCGTCTCGATGCGGAGCAGGTCGCGAAGCTCGAGAAACAGAACAAACAGAAAAAGCTGCAACGCGCCGGGAAGTAGCTTTTCCCTTTTCGAATGGGGCCCGTGGTAGATCCGCTTCGCAAAAACAGTGAAGGCGCGGCCGGTGCCGACTACGAGACGGGCGACATTTACCGGCTGCTCGTGGAAAGCGTCCAGGACTACGCGATCTTCGCGCTCGATCGCACCGGCCACGTGCTCAGCTGGAATCCCGGCGCACAGCGCTTCAAGGGCTACACGGCCGAAGAAATCATCGGCAAGCATTTTTCCACGTTTTATCCGCCTGAAACCCCCGTAGATTTTACTCAATACGAGCTGGATGTCGCAGCGCGCGCAGGCTCGTTCATTGGCGAGGGATGGCGCGTGCGAAAGGATGGGAGCCGGTTCTGGGCGTATGTCGTCATCACGGCGCTGCGGAATGATTCCGGCGAGCTGGTCGGCTTCGGAAAAGTCACACGCGATCTGACCGAACGGAAGCTTGCGGAAGAAGCGATTCGCGAAAGTGAGGCGCGTTTTCGTTTGCTGGTTACGAGCGTGAAGGATTATGGGATCTTCATGCTTGACCCCGAGGGAAAGATCGCGAGCTGGAATGACGGTGCGGAGCGCATCAAGGGATACAGCGCCGAAGAAGCGATCGGACAATCATTTTCGATTTTCTATCCGGAAGTCGACAAACGCGCAGGTAAGCCCGCATACGAGCTCGAGGTTGCAGCGGCGGTCGGTCGTTTCGAGGATGAAGGCTGGCGTATTCGAAAGGATGGAAGCCGCTTCTGGGCTAACGTCGTGATCACGGCGCTGCGCGCTGAGAGCGGCACACTCATAGGCTTCTCGAAAGTCACGCGTGACCTGACCGAACGTCGCGCGGCGGAGCAGCGCGCCCTCGAAGATGCGCGCAGGATTGCCGCGGAAGAAGCGGCGCGCGCGGCTGCACAGGAGTATGCGACGGAGATGCAAAGTCTCGTTGAGCAGCTGAAGGTGCAGGCGGCGGAGCTCAACGCACAGCGAGAGGAAGCGGAAAAAGCAAATCGCGCGAAGAGCGATTTCCTTGCAGCAATGTCTCACGAGCTTCGCACACCATTGAATGCGATAGGCGGTTTCACCGAGCTGATTTCGATGGAGATTCGCGGCCCCGTCACAAGCGAACAGCATGGAGACCTCAACCGCATCAAACGCAGTCAGCAGCACCTGCTCGGAATCATCAACGACATTCTGAATTTCTCACGGCTGCAGGCCGGCCACCTGTCGTACGACACACAGAATATCGCCATCGGCGAGCTGGTCGAGGCGGTTACCCCAATGATCGAGTTGCAGGCGGCGGCAAAAGGACTGACGTTCGAGCCCGGCGTGTGTCCG
>JBBQYT010000307.1:0-4109 GCA_038208385.1 Longimicrobiales bacterium
TCTCGAGACGCTCTCGCTCGACCTCGAACAACAAGTCGAGCGACTGGATCTTCTTCTCGATCAGGCTCCACTCGTCGACGCGGCGCGCAGCTTCGAGCAACAGGCTTTCCGGATTGATGGAGACGAGCAGATCGCTTGCATCGGGACGCTCGTCCACCTCGAAATAGAAGCTCCCTCGCGACCAGGTGAACAAGTGGTAGATGGCTTCTTCGATCTGAATGCGGATGTAGCGCTCGAGATCCTTTGTCGTGATGAGCTGGCTATCGACGAGCAGCTCACCGACGCGCTTGTCCGGCTCGCGCGATTGACGCTCGAGCACGTCCATCAACTGCTGCTGTGTGAGCGCGCCTTCGCGCACGAGCAGATCACCGAGCCTGTCACGCCGGTTCACGATACGTGCGTATGTGATGCGGCCGCGCTCGAAGAAAATCTGTCCGAACTTCGATCGATCGGTAACCGACAAACAGCCCGTCTTCTGGCCCATGGCCAAAAGCTGGCAGACGTCGGCGAGGCTCGCTTCCTTCAGACTTCCCTTGATTGCCACTTACTCCATGCCCTCCACGGTCCAGTCTTCCACACTCGTCCAGCTCCAGAGCAGCTTCTCGCGATTCTCGAACCAGTCGTCGACATCCGATGACCTGGCCGACTCCTCCGCCTTTTGGGCTTCGCTGAGCGATTTCGCAGCCGCGGGTGACACCTGCACGAGCGTTCCCGCCTGCGCTGTTTCTATTGTATCGGCCGTCACCGCGTCCGCCGCATCACCCTCGGACTGGCGCGCGTTCGATGGCAGCTCGACAACAAGCCCGGACTCGAGACGCGAGCGGAGACGGTCCTCGATGCCAACCAGCTCGCGCGGCGCAACACGCGCTGCAAAGACGAGCTGTGCACCACTGCGCTGCAGTGCGTCGAACAAATGGAACAGCTCTTCCTGGGCGCGCTCGGTTCCAACAAGAGCATCGACATTGTCGAGAATCAGCACCTGCGCGCGACGGTAACGCGCGCGCCAGCCTTCCACGCGGTTCAGCTCGAGCGCGCGAATCAGCTCGGACGCAAACGTGCTGCCCTCGACATAGCCGATCGAGAAGTCCGGCCGTGCAACCTGCAGCTCCGCGCCGAGCGCTATCAACAGCGCACTCTTGCCGGTGTCGTAACCGCCGTGCACAAACAGGGGGTTGTAGCGCGTGCCCGGCTGCTGTGCGACAGCGCGCGCAGCGCGCACTGCGAGCAGATCATCCGACAGCTTCAATGTGTCGAACGTGACCCCAGACGGTGGTGCGGGCAGCGGCTTGTTGCGCTCGCGCACTTCGGCGAACAGCTGCTCGGCTTCGCTTACGCGATCGGGATCGCGCAAAATCTCGAGCCGTGCAAGCTCTGGCGCGCCCGCTTCGCAAGAAATGATCTCGCCGGTGATCTCGCGCAGGCGTTCGACATCGGCCTCGAACAGGCGGATGGCAGGCTCGACTTCTTCATCCGGAGGTGGGTTCTGCAGCATCAGCTCGAGGCGGCGCGTGCGATAGCCATCCGACTCGAAGCGCATGATCGCTTCGGCGAAGTGATGGTCTGACGCGGGCTGGTTGACGAGCCGCCCAACCGTGCCCGAGATGTCCGCGAGGAACTTGCCGAACTCATCGCCGCGAACGGGCGCCTGCTGTGGCTCCGAGCCGCCGATGATCGAGTGCACTTCTTCCGCCAGCACGGTGCGGCTCTCGAGCTCCTGGATCGCAATCAGACGATTCAGAGATCCCTGCAGCTCGCGCACGTTGGCGAAAGTCGTGCGCGCGATCGCTTCGGCTACGCCAGACCCGAGTATCTGGCCGCGCGCTTCCGCTTTTCTGCGCAGGATCGCAATGCGCGTCTCGTAATCGGGCGCTGCAATGTCGACAATGAGTCCGCCGGAAAAGCGCGACAGCAGGCGCTCATCGAGTCCGTCAATTTCCGGCGGGGGACGATCGCTCGCGAGCACGATCTGGCCGCCGCGCGCGGACATCACGTCCCACGTACGGATCAGCTCTTCCTGCGTGCGGTGGCGTCCCGCGAGGAATTGCACATCGTCCAGCAACAACAGCTGTACTTCGCCGAGGCGATTGCGAAACGCATCACGCTCGCCGGCCTCGATGGCCTCCATGACTTCTTCCATGAAGTGCTCGAGCGTGTCATACAGGATGTTCTGTTCGCGGTGGATGCGGCGCGCGTGATGACCGAGCGCCATAATGAGATGCGTTTTGCCGAGGCCCGATGCGCTGTAAACGAAAAACGGGTTGTAGCTCGTGCCCGGCGATTCTGCTACGCGACGGGATGCGGCAACCGCAAGACGGTTACCGGCACCAACAACGAAGGTGTCGAACGTAAACCGCGGATCCAGCTCTATTGACGCCATGTGAGACTATTACCCCACGCCGTCCGGCACGGCCTCGGCGTTGAACTTCTTTGACAGGCTGCGCAGCACCATTTCACTGATACCGCGCAGTGTGTCGAACACACCTTCGCCTGAGACTGCAGCGGCGCCAAACGATGGCACGCCACGAAAGTTGAGTGCGTCTTCCAGCTCGTCGATGCCGGTTACGCCGGGCAAATCGCGCTTGTTGTATTGCAGCACCAGTGGCGTCTCCCGCACATCGAGGTTCTGTTCGATCAGGTTCTCGTGCAGGTTGCGCAGACTCTCGACGTTGTCATCGATCTGTTCGCGCTGTGAATCGGCTACGAATACGACGCCGTCAGCGCCGCGCAACACGAGCTTTCGTGTCGCGTTGTAATAAACCTGGCCGGGCACGGTATAGAGCTGCAGGCGCGTCCTGAAGCCGGAGATCGAGCCGAGATCGAGCGGCAGGAAATCGAAGAACAAAGTGCGATCGGTCTCCGTTGCAAGCGACACCATTGCGCCTTTGCGCTCATCGGGCACGAACGCGTGGATGTACTGCAGGTTGGTCGTCTTCCCCGAACGGCCCGGGCCGTAGTAGACGATCTTGCAGGTGATTTCACGCGTTGAGTAGTTGACCAGAGACATCAGGTGCCTTGTCCGGGTTCATTGCTGAAAATTGTCTCGAGTCCTGATTCGAGATCCTTCTCGAAGCTCGCCGCATCCTTGCTTGCGCGCGCCGTCATGAATTGCGGCAATGCGACGACTTCTCCTGCGAGCCGGTCGAAAAACAGCTGTACGAGTCCGAGCGACGAATCCTCATCGAAGATCGCGACGAGAATCAGCTCCTGCACCGGCGTCTTGAATGGTGCGAGGAACAGCTGGCGCTCCTTGCCTGCGTGGTGCATGTGACGCCAGGCACCGGAGCCCGTGATTTCACCGAGGGCGCGCGCCGATGCATGTGCAGATGCTGCAAGCGATGCCACGTTCATGACTTCGTAGCTGCGCGTGAAGCCGTGCTGCGAGAGCACCTGGCCTGCGCCGTTCACGAGCAGGCAGATGCGCACGCGCGATTCGCGCACGAAATTCCGCATCGGATCCTTGAGCGCCTCCATGAGGAGCTCGAGATCGGCCTGCCTCAACGGAGTGCCTGCGCCGCGCGGTGCACTTCGAGACGCACGAGGCCGAGCTGCGCCTGTCGCTCTGCGATTGCAACAATGATGAGGTCTCCCGCGTCACCGGCGATGACGTGGCCTTCCTCCGCCTCGAGCTGCAGCGTCGCCAGTTTGCCGAATGCCGCGGCGCCAATCGCACGATCCGTGCGCTTGAACAGCGATGCAGCCAGTGCCGCCAGCGCTCCGCCATCCACATCGGCCGCAAGCTCCGATGCAACGGGCACGCCTGCATCCGTGTCCACGATCAGAGCGCCGCGCACACCTGGAACGCGGCTGAGTCGCTCGAGCGCAGCCTGAAATATGTCGTCGCTCATGGCTCCGCTCCCACGAACTGCGCCGCAAGCTGTGATGCGCGTGCTGCCGTGCGTAGAACCCAGCCGGTCGGCGCGCTCTTGCGTGCGGCGACCAGCACAATCAGTCCGTCCAGCAGCGGCGACAAATGAACGACCGCTCCGTCCGCTTCCAGCAGAATTCCCTTCCACGAGCCGAGCGAGAGATGGCCCGCCGTGCGCGCGGCTTCGTCGATTGCGCCGCCGAGAATTGCGCCCAGCGTTTCCTCACTGCCGTCCTGCGACGCG
>JBBQYT010000308.1:0-4099 GCA_038208385.1 Longimicrobiales bacterium
CGGGTGGTGCGCGTTGCGTCCGGAGACTCACGCACCCACCACACACCGCACACAATCCACAACGCATTGGCAGTTACCCGCTCGCGCGCACACCACACACCACCCACAACGCAGTGGCAGTTATGTCCTCGCCCTCACGGCAGGAACATCCCCCAGTGACGGCCCCCGTTCAGCACGCAACCTCGCCGAGACATCCTCCATCTGGTGCATCGCACGAAGGATATTGAGCCCCGCAATCTTCCGCAGGTCATCCTCGCTGTAGCCACGCTTCAACAGCTCCGCAAACAGGACTGGATACGTGCTCACATCATCGAGACCAACCGGATGATCGCCGCTGATGCCATCGAAATCGCTGCCGATACCAATGTGGTCGATGCCTGCGACCTGCTTGATGTGATCGATGTGGTTGGCAATGTCACCGACCGTCACTTTGGGTGCCGGGTTCTGCTTCTGCCAGTCGGCGACACGCTGATTCAACGCGTTGCGACCGAGGCCCTGCGCGCGCAATGCGCTCACGAGTGAGTCCAGCCGCGTCCCCCACTTGTCGATGCCCGGCGCAGTAAAACACGGACAGAAATTGACCATCACGACTCCGCCGTTTTTCGGCAGCATGCGCAACACGTCGTCGGGCACGTTGCGCGGATGATCGACCAGCGCGCGCGCCGATGAGTGCGAGAACATCACGGGCGCTTTCGACACGCGCAGAACATCGCGCATCACATCGGCGGACACGTGCGAGATGTCTGCGAACATTCCCAGGCGATTCATCTCGAGCACCACCGAATCGCCGAACTGCGTCATGCCGTGATGGCGCGGATAGTCGAGTGCAGCATCCGCCCAGTCGAGTGTCGTATTGTGCGTGAGCGTCATGTAGCGGACGCCAAGGTCGTACAACATGCGCAATGCGGAAAGCGAATTCTCGATCGCATGTCCGCCCTCCACTCCGATCAGCGACGCGATCCTGCCCGTCTTTTCGATCCGCTCGATGTCCGAAGCAGTGAGTGCACGCTCGAAATCCGCGGGATAGCGGTCCGTCAGCCGGCGTGCCATGTCTATCTGACGCAATGCGACGCGCAATGCCGCGCCCGTCCTGATCGAATCGTTCTCGACGTAAGCAGACCAGAATTGCGCGCCCATCATGCCCGCCCGCATCCGCGGGATGTCCGTCTGCAGCTGGGGCTGCGACTTTGCCACATCGATGACGTCGAGGCTGCCGCCCGCGCGCTCCAGGATCTCGGACGGCAGGTCATTGTGACTGTCGATCACAGGCGTTTTGGCGAGGATCGCACGTGCGCGGGCGAGTAGCGCGGGATCTGTAGGCCAGTTCTGCTGCGCCGACACCGCGGAGGCTCGGGCCGCCGCGATGACGAGCAAAAAAAGCACGTGCCGATACCAGGATTTCATAATCTTGTCCATTTCTCGTCGCTCGGACGCCACTGGGACTAAAAAGTTACCATGAAGCCGCAGCAGGCCGCCAGAATGAGCGCGTAGCTTGCATAGTTGTCTGCCTGGAACACATTGTCCCGGTGGGGGCTACAAACGGTTGGACTCTTACGGAGGAGTTGTGGATCAACTCGTAGTCGTCACGCATCCTGAGCCGTTGAGCGTCGTGGCTCGAACCGTCGAGCATGAATCGGTGCCCGAAGGCGCGATCGCCCTGGGGTACTACCTCGGCAGTCACCTCATCGCGCGCGGCATCGTCGCGCCCGAAGCTGTCGACGCCATTCAGACCCTCCTTGCCTCTCCAGTCTCCGTGGCCCTCGCCGCTACCGAAGACGATGGCGGCAATATCGAAGCACGCGTGTGCCTCGTGCTGCCAATGGATCCGACTCAAAAAGAAGAGGGCGACGAGGGACCGGACGAACCCTGGAAGTCCAGTGTGCCGAGCCCGCCAACCGAAGTGGACTCGAGCTATTCAGGCGAAAACGAAGAAGACCAGCCCCACCTCGCCCTGCTGCCGATCGGGAACGTGGTGCGCAGCGCCAATGACCGGAATCATCCGCTCGAAGTCGCAGCCGATGTAAAGGAAATGCTCGACAACCTGCTCGCAGGCCGTGGCCAGGACGCCGTCACCAAAGCCATCGACGATTTGTTGAGCTCTCTTTAACTGCAGCGATTAGTGATTAGCGATTAGCGATTAGTTTGATCTTCGCGACTTCAGCTAGCTCGTGCACTGGAAACGCCCGGTGGCTTCGAAGCCCCGGGCGTTTTACGTAGCGACGAGCAACTAATCGCTAATCGCTAATCCCTAATCGCTGCTACTTGGGCATCGCAATCGTATCCGGCTGTTCGTAACGGATTGTGGGGCCCGCGGCATGAATTCCTGCATTCGTCATTTCCGCGAGCCGTAACGGCCGGTTCACGGGCCAGCCGTGATCGTCGAATTGTATGGGGCCGCTGATGCCCTTGTATGCAGGACGTGACTTGCCGAGTGAGGCAATGTAGTCGCGCATCGCTTTGCGGTCCTTTGCGCCGCCCTTCACTGCGTCGCCGAGCATCATGCCTGCATCGTACGCAATGATCGCCTGGCTGGTTGTCGCGCGCGACATGAACATGCTGTAGCGCCACTGAAAATCTGTGTAGCGCGCGCCCGCAGTATCGGGATCGACAAAACGCACGAACACGAGCCCGTCATACACGCCTTCTTCATTCTTGTACAGCAGCGGGCTTTCAACTGCATCACTTGCGACGATCTTCAAGTCACCGAGCGCCTGGCGCAGCGGCCAGACGATGACGGCCAGCTCCTTTGCGCGTCCCAGCCAATAAACGATCTCAGGTTTTTTCGTCGTAATTTTTTTTGCGATGGGCTCCATGTGCGCGCTGTCGGTGTCGAGCGGCACAGGCAGATCTTCGAGCACCTCGATGCCGGCTGCCTTGAGGCGTGGCGCGAACGCAGCTTCGAGGGCTTTGCCGTAGGTGTTGTCCGTGTATGCGATGGCGACGCGTTTCGGATGCCACAGCTCTGTTGACTGCGACACGAGGTACGCTGCCTGACTGTCGGGCTTCGGAACCATGTGGAAAATGTACGCGCCTTCGCCTGCAGTTGCCGTCGGCACGATGTTCGTCACCTGCGCATCGTTGTACAGCGCTGCGACAGCAGACTCCGCTTCCGGTGTCGAATGTCCGACTACGGCGAGCACGGTTGTATCCTTCGCAAATCCCTGTGCAACTTCGCGCGCGAATGCGATCGGATCCTTGCCGGTGCCGAGACTGTCGGGCACCAGCACCATCCGCACTGGTCGGCCCTCCAGTGAGCCCCTCCCGTTCAGCTCCCGCACCGCGAGATCGACGCCGTCGCGAGGCTCGGCCCCGAGCGCAACGCCAAAGCGCCAGGCTTTTTCGTCGCCGCAACCTGCCAGGAGTACTGCGAGTAGAAGTACGGGGAGTGTGCGGGTCATTGAGAAGCACTGCCTTTCGGGTGATAATAGCGCAGGACTCGGGGTACGGATCACGGATCGCGGCTCACGGATTACGCTCTAAACGTAGCAAATCACACGGCTATCCGCACCTTGGAGCTTGAATGGCCTACAATGAGGGTTTGCTGGAACGCTGCATGGACGCGCTACACGCTCTACGCGTAAGTGGTGTCCGCACCAAAAACGTGTTTGGGATGCGCGGCCTCATGCAGGGGTCGAAGATGTTCTCCGCCGTTGGCGCAGAGTCCATCATCGTAAAACTGATCGAGGCGGAGTACGGAGAGCTCAGCACGCGGCCCGGCGTACGGCCATTTATGGCCGGCGGCAGCAAGCTCGGCAATTGGGTTGAAATCGACGGCGAAGCGATAGCCGATGACCCCGAGCTGCGCGAATGGCTTACCGCAGGTCTCCGCGCCATCCGGTGACCCGCGGCTGTCAGCGTGCTTTAGTGACCCGAGGGCAGGTACTGCGCGGGAATTGGATTGTCCGGGCGCTCTGCAACGCGTACTGCAGTGCCACCGGTCTTGCGCGGAGAGGTTGGGATAAGACGCGCGCCGGGCACGAACAGCGAATGCATTCGCTGTCAGTTGCGCTCCTGGCCGGCGTTGCCCGAGATGACCACGATGATGACTTTACGAAAACGAATCATGGCGCCTCCGGTTGCTGTGGTGTGGTGACAAGGG
>JBBQYT010000309.1:0-4083 GCA_038208385.1 Longimicrobiales bacterium
AACAGCAGAAATTCGAAAGCGTCCCTGTGCGTCGGTGTAGACGCCCCTCGGGCTGCCCTCGAGCTGAATGAATACGTCGGGCAGCGGAATCGCGGTTTCGGTTGAAACCACTCTGCCTGTAATCGTGCTCGTCTGCTGGGCTGAAACAGGACTACTGAACGCGCAGGCGCACAGCATGCCGATAGTAAAGATCGTGCGACGCGAAAATGTCGCAATCGTATTTGTCATTGCAAACACACCTCGTGTGAGTGAGGTCAGGGCATAGGATGCACTGAGCCGTAAACGTCGTCGTTTCTGAAACGCCGTCGCCTCGAGCTGTGATTTGCACGGATGTACGTTCAGCGAGGGATGATGCCATCGCTTAAACGGTATTCGGCTTTATTGGGCTTCTGAGAGCGACGTGCTACGCGGTGCGCAACACGTCAGGGGGACCGCTGGAGAGAGGCAGCTGAAAGTCGGGACGGCCCGGCAGCACGGTATGAACCGGGCGGAACGCAGGAGCCGTTGTCGAGAAATATTCGGTGAAGGCGAGTGTGTTGACGGTCGGCGCCAGAATGCCGGGGCTGCTGACGTTGCAGCTGCCGATACACGTGCAGTCCGCGCCGTGCTCATGGCTCGCGCCGCCTGAAGCGGGCGAGGTGGCGCCGTGGTGCTCCGCATGCTCGCCCTGAGCGACGTGCGCACCGTGCAGAGCGTGCGGGTGTTGAATGCTGACGGAATCATGAATCGGACACGCGTGCGACGCTTCCCGCCCGGCCTGGCCGGACAGGAACATCAGCGCGAGCAACAACGCTGACATGCGGGACGCGAAGCTACGGTTCATTTCACCTTGCGTTGAGGATTCGTTCTATAATTGATGCGCCACACACATCGACGCAAGGCAGGCGTATCTGCCCACAGCGACCGGGCACCCGTCACATCCGATACCGCACGGTCCCGTAGATCGACCGTGGCTGGCCGGGAGACACGAAGCCGCCCGCGCGCACTTCGGGATACTGTTTGTCCAGTGCGTTATGCACACCCAGCTGGACCCTGAAACGCTGGAAGTCGTAGCCCGCAGTGAGGTTGACCAGCGCATATGCGGGCAGCACGACGCCCGGCTCGTCGAAGGGGGTGTACGGCCCCAGGATGGACGTTGCGACCTGCAGATCGAGAGCTTTCGAGGGAGTCACATCGAGGCCCACCGATCCGACATACTTCGCCGTGTTGAATACTCGCGTGCCGGAGAGCGTGTCACCGTCTTCCGTAACGAGGTGGCGGTAGCGCGCATCGTTGAATGTGAGGTTGGCAGTGACGGTCAGCAGCTCCGACGCGTGCACCATCCCGGAGACGTCGACGCCCTGCCTGCGACTGCGCCCGCCGTTCGTCGTCGTGAGCGTGAGAGGGTTGAAGCTCTGCTCGTTGCTCACATCCATGCGGAACAGAGCAATGTTAATGTTGCCGCGCCGCACATCGAGCTTCAAGCCGTTCTCGAACGCCCATTCCGTGATGAACGGAATTGCCGGATCGGTGATGACGCCGTCGGCCTGCCGGAAACCGCGCGAGACGTTGGCGTATAGACTTGCGACGTGGCGCAGGTGAACCAGGACACCCGCTTTCGGCGAGACCACACCTTTGCTTGCGCTCGTCACCTGATCGCCGGCCGGCGCAGAGCGCGTATCGAGAACATCGTAGCGCGCACCCAGGTCGAGACGCACGTGATGTGTGACGTCCGTACTCGACTGCGCGAACAGGCCGCCCGACAGCTGGCGCGCCGAAACGAGAATTTGCGACTCATCGCGCACGCGCGCCGTCGTCAGCCAGTTCTGATAGTCTGCGTGGTCGTAGCGGTTCTGCGTTCCGAACGTGACCTCGGTCGAAGGCAGCTGCCAGGTCAGTGCACTCGTTAGACCGAAGCCATAGCGCCGGTCCTCTTCCTCGGTCTGGCTGCCGGTGCCCTCGGAGATGCCGCCCTCGGGCGGTGTCGTCAGGAAGAGCTGCCAACGTCCCTGCGTCGCATAAAGCGTCGTGCGCCACAGCCAGGCATCGCCCGCGAGCAAGCGTGCACTGATGCGCTCCTGGGCGCGCCGCTTGAACCCCCTGTCCGTCGGATTCTCGACGAAGTCGTACTGCTTCGCCTCATATTGCTCGTCCGTCAGAAAGCCAGGCGAATGCCAGTCAGTGAGGTAGACGTTCGCGCCCGCATCGATACTGAGCGATGACGTCACATCACGCACGAACCGGCCGTACGCCTGCCCGAGCTGCCAACCGCCGTTTGGCCGCCAGCCGTCATCTCGCTGTGCGCGAATGCCGAATACGCCGCCGGAATGCGGATGATCGAAGCCAGTGAGCACCGTGCCTTCGACCCGTCCGTGCGCGCCGGCATCGAACCACCCTGTCGTGTGATCCAAACGCTGCAACGTCCGTACGTTCACGACGCCGGCGAGGGCGAAGTTGCCGAACAGCGGACTGACAGGACCCTTGATGACCTGCATGTCATCGATGGACTGCGGAAAGAGAAGGCTCCAGTCGCCATAGCCTTCCGAGTGTCCATTCACGGGCTCGTTGATAGGGACGCCATCGACCCAGAGCGCCAGATCGGTCGAGTGGTCGCTACTGAATCCGCGGATCGATGCGTCCGAGGCGAAGCCGGGGCCCTGTCCCTGCTCGTGCACTTCGACGCCCGCAGTCTGACGCAGAAGATCCCACGGACTCGTCGCCATCGTGCGCTGGATCTGTTCGGGCGTGACCGTCGTCACGCTTGCTGGCGCCTGTTGGGTCGTGCGCTGTGCCGTGACCGTGATTTCCTCGAGACGAATCGGCGGTCGCGAGAGCGTATCGCCATGCATGTGCATGGAGTCCGCATTCATCGGATGCTGGGCGTACAAGGCCGCGGGAGCGGCGCACAGGAAACACAAAAGCAATCGCGTGGACATTAGCCTCCGGCTCATCATAGTCGCGTGGCGCACCCGGCCCATGCCGGATGCGTGCGTGCACTGCCCAGCGATGGCTGCGGCAGTGTATCAACGAATTTCTCTGTGACTAGATGAGCGGTGGAGCGTGACCGGGAGGCTGCAGGTAGGCAACAAACGCGGCGAGATGGACGGACCTCGATGCGAATTGGGTGACGCGGCATGCCGCGACGGATAGCAGATGACGCGCTGTGAAGATTGCGGAGGCGATGGCCCCCGGTGCGGAGCAGCAATTGTCGAGGCAGGGGCTCCCAACCTGATCCCCTGCGGGATGCGTGTCCGCCGGAGATCCGTTGCCCTGCACCTGAGCGTGGTGCCCGGGATGCGCGGGTGCGCTCGAATGCCCCGAGGATGAACCGGCGCCCATCGCATGCGTATGCCGGCCCAGGTGCCCCGTCTCCGCAAAAAGGAGCTGGAGCGCCATGACCATCGAAAATGCGCGCATCGAGAGCGTTCTGGGCACCAACACCTCTGTTTGGGTGGAGTGTGGGTCCTCCGGTGTCAGTTCCCGCGATTACACCGGTCGAACGCAGTAGGATCCATGTAGCCGATCCCGCACCAGTAGGCCTTCCAGCTCGCTGCGGCCGGAGCCGCGCGTCCTGTCCCTGAATCATAATATTGAAGAAACCGGGTCCGTGCCACCGAGTCCGTGTCGAGCCTGGCCCAGAGCCGGGCGAGCGACAGCGCCGAAAGACCATCGAGCCCGTACGCCTGCGAGAAATCGTACTCCACGGCCCACTTCCCCGGCGCGCCCAGTCCCGCGGTCGTCAGATTCGTCAGAACGTGCATCGTGTAGTCGGTGATGACACCGGAACGCGTGTCGACATTGAGCACTGCAAACGACGGATTGTTGCCGTAGATCGGGCTGACTGCAGGGAATCCCTTAATGCCTGGCATGTTTGCGGTTTTAGCTGTATCGAGCACGCGAAACTAGTTCATGTGGGTGTGACCGTAAAGATTGTAGCGAACGGTTCCGCTGAATTCGCGCAACAGTGAAAGAAACCCGGCTGCGCGCGCAGGTGCGAGCATGGTCACGAGCGCGGAGTCTCTTGCGTGCAGCGTCGCGTACACATCGACACCTGCGGGCACGTGCATCAGAAGCCAAACCTGTTCGCCGCGCGCTTTGCTGTCC
>JBBQYT010000310.1:0-4070 GCA_038208385.1 Longimicrobiales bacterium
TCGAGTCCACCACCATGTCGATGTATTCGGGCGAGCACACCGCGCTGTACCGACGTTCGAGGATAGCGCGCACGATCACGTGCGCTTCGGCACGTGACAGCGCGCGACCCTCGCCGAGATCATCAAAGACGAGCAGGGGCGCGTCGCGGCCGCCCGGCTGGAGCGGCGTCTCGTAGCGCGTGTTGGCGAGTGGAAACGCGCCGTAGCGCTCGTAGAAACGGAGCCGTGCGGCGTTCTGCGTTGCATATTCCGGGAGAGTGCAGGCGGCAGAGTCGTCCGGCAGACACTCGAAGAAAATTCCGATCGCGCCGAGCGCGTGTGCCTCGCGGCGCGCTTGCTCGTAAAGCGCACCACCGATGCCGCCGCTGGTTTTTCCCTCAGCCGTACTGATGAAGTCGAGGTAGATGAAGCGGAGGTCGGCCGCGTGTCGCAACAAAGCAAAGCCTTTTACGTTTCCACGCCAGTCCTCGGCGACGAACAGGCTGGATCGGAAAGAATCGGCAAGCGGATTCCGGATCGAATCAGGCAATGATGCAACCGACGCTTCATCGATTCCCGGAAACATCGCGCGCATGATTGCCTGCGCCTGCTCGATCGCGCTGCGATCGCGCTCCAGAACATCATCATAAACCCGTCGGATTCGAAACATTGGCTACCTTCGGAGCAGTGGGCCATTGCGCACACGTATGACTTCGAACCGCTCACCGCGCATCAGGTCCGGCCGGCAGGGCGATGCTGTCGGTGAACGCGCGCGCGACAATCGCATCACCAACGTACGGGATGTTCATCACGCCCGTCGCAAGATTGCGAAACCACAGCGAGGGACAGTACGCCCCATCACCCAGCAGCACGCTGCGGCCGCGCCACCACTGACTCATCCGTATCTGCGACGCAGTGTCGAAATAAAAGTCATCAGCATCATCCATGGCTGCCAGAATCTCGTTGCATTCCCATCCGGCGCCGGCCAGCCGGTCGTGCAGC
This sequence comes from Longimicrobiales bacterium, assembly GCA_038208385.1. Classification (GTDB taxonomy): domain Bacteria; phylum Gemmatimonadota; class Gemmatimonadetes; order Longimicrobiales; family RSA9; genus JBBQYT01. The sequence continues at coordinate 982 of JBBQYT010000310.1, forward strand.
ACCGCCCGCTGCGCCATCGAGTCATTGTACCCGATTTCGAGAGGCTCATCCTGCGCAAAGATCACGAAGAACGCAGAACGCCCATCTCGCATCGCGTACCGCGCAATCTGTCTGCCAGGCACTGTATAGCTAACATACGAGCCCTCGTCACGATGCGGGTAGTCAGCGACACTGAATGCAGCTGCGTAATAGCCGAGATAATTCTCGTGCGAGGTGCTGTCCCCGAAAACGAGACTGCGCACGTTGGAGTGCAGTCCATCCGCGCCGACGACGAGATCGAAGCGACGCGGTGCGGCATGCCCGAACTGAACTGTGACACCGTCCGGTTCCTCGGTCATCGTAGCCAACGCCCCTAGAAATCGATCAGGTACCCGCCCACCCTCGGCGCAGGAGCGCATTCGACCAGCGTCGGAGTGAAGCCGACGCCGGTCGAATTGCGTTTCATCCTCGAGCGGTGTTTCCTTACCTGCCCCGGCATGTGATACTGCCTGATCGCTCGTACGGCTTGCAATGAGTCAGGTCCCTGCGCCTGGACCCTCGCAACGGACGGAATGACGCAGCATGAAAAACGCCACGGCCCCCAAAGGGCGTAGAGGAGTCATTCGCCGCACGGCGCGAGCCATTCAGCATACAATGGCCCGCGTTTTCGCGGTTGATGAGGATACGCGGCGCGACTCCGTGGTAGGCTTGATGCGCGAGAATGCACAGCGCTCATCCGGCTACTGGACGCGGCTGGTGCTTTCGATGGCGATCGCGACACTCGGCCTCGTTCTGAACAGCGTCGCGGTTGTGATCGGCGGAATGCTCGTGTCTCCGCTGATGGGCCCGATTGTCGAGCTCGGGATGGGATTTGCCGTCGGGTCACCCATCCTCGTGGTTCGCTCGCTCCTGCAATCCGCCGTAAGTGTTCTGGCCGTCGTTCTCGGCTCCGCGCTCATCACCCTCGCCCTGCCGTTTCACGAGCTGACGCCTGAAATTACATCGCGAACCGTGCCCACGGCGCTCGATCTGTTGATCGCCATTGCCTGTGGACTCACTGCCGCCTACACGACGGTTCGACCAGGATCCGACACCGCGGCCACGGCTGCGGGAACTGCAATCGGCATCGCGCTCGTGCCTCCTCTTTGCGTAGCGGGCTTCGGAATCGGTCTGGGGTCTGCCGACATCGCGACCGGCGCGGCGCTGCTGTTTACCGCCAACGTGTCCGGAATCCTGTTGATTTCCGCTGTAAGCTTCCTGGTGCTTGGATTCGACCAGGTGAATGCGCATGGCATTGAGCGGGATGAAGTGCCGCGCAGCACAACACCCGTCGGCGCCATCGCCGAAAAGGCGCAGGCCGGACTGCACCGCGTGTTCGGTTCGCGCTATGGCATCATGACCCGCCTCATGATTCCGGCGTTACTGCTCGCCGCCGTCTACGTGCCGCTCTACCGCGCGCTCGACGAAGTTACATGGGAAGTCAAAACGCGCGCAGCGATCAGCCGCATTCTCGACGGAACTGCTGCGGGCGCCGTGCAGACCTCGCTCACCGTGAAGCGACACCAGGTCTCGTTGCGCCTGGTTCTGGTGCTCTCACCCGCACGCGCGGCACCGCTCGAGCAGGAGCTGACCAGAAAAATCAGGGATGTTGCAGGCGTAGCTCCGACCGTGCACGTGGTCGCCGTTCCCGATGCCACTGCTCTTCAGGCGGCAACCAGTACGGAGACCGCGCAGACCGATGAGCCATCTCCGGATGACCTGCGCCGCCGCACCGCGGCGACCCTGCAGGAAATCTGGCCCGGGGGTCCATCCGGGCGCCTTGCCGACTGGACGTTCACGATTGGGAATAACGGCACTGCCGAGGTCACTGTCACGCACGTTGGCGAGCCGCTGGGGTGGGCCGGCGTTGCAATGATGAAGCAGTCTCTTTCATCAAGACTTACCACGAAGATCGAGCTGCAGGACAGGGCGCTGCCGGACACGGCGATCGTGCAGCGCAATACGGATGCGGAGTGGCTCACGCGGGTTGCACCGCTCCTCTCGCTGGCAGCGCACAGTGACAGTGTGAACGCCTGTGTGCAGCTGCCCGCGAAGATGCCCGCGGCAAGACGGGGCAGCCTGGTCGATTCGCTGACTACAAGGGCGCAACCACACCCCGCGATGCTGACGATTCACGATGACAGCATTCCGCGGGCGATTTTCCGCCTCGGCGCCTGTCCGTGACGGGCCACCGCTATAGCTCCTTCTGAAGGTTCGCGTACCGCAAAACCACCTTCTTCCGTCCCACCGTGTCGAATTCGATCACTGCTTTGACATCAGATCCCAGTCCGGTCAACTCCCGGATCACACCGCGCCCGAACTGCGGATGTCGTACGCGCTCGCCCTTCAGAAAGCGCGGCGCGTCCTGCGCATCCGAGTAGTCGATGTACGTGCCGCCGGAATCATCAGCAGCTTCCTGCTTCACAGGCGCCCGCGATCGCTGTTGTTGCGACGATGAGCCGCCCCCACCATACCCGCCCATGCGCGCACGCCATCCATCCTGATGCCGGAAGCGCGGTGAGTCGATCGCATGTGTCAGTTTCTGTTCGATGAGTCCCGCCGGTATTGGCGTCATGAAGCTCGATGGCACGGAGCTGAGGATCTCACCTGCGTGACGACGCGTTCGGCCGTACGTCATGTATACCTTCTGGCGCGCGCGCGTCAGCGCCACGTAAAACAGCCGGCGCTCTTCTTCCAGCGCTTCCGGTTCGTCATACGCGCGCATGAGCGGAAACAGACCGTCCTCCAGGCCTGCAATGAACACGAACGGATACTCGAGCCCCTTCGCATTGTGCACCGTCATCAGTGTGACTGCGTCGGCCGCGGGGTCGTGTTTGTCAACGTCCGCAACGAGTGAGACCTGTTGCAGGAACATGTCGAGCGGCGTTGCCTCCGTCTGCGCGTCCTCCTCCTCGCCCGTTGTCTGCAGGCCGCGCGCATCGAACTCGTGCGCACCAGCGATCAGCTCCTTCACGTTCTCGACGCGCTCTGCACCCTCCGGTCCTTCTTCCTGCAGTGCATCGATAACCTTGATCTCTTCGATGAGCTTCTCGATCAGCTCTCCCACACCG
>JBBQYT010000311.1:0-4065 GCA_038208385.1 Longimicrobiales bacterium
GCAACCATCCGAATGCATTGAAGAGTCCTATAGGCCATGACCGAACAGGAGATGATCCAGGGCGCGAGAGCGGGCGATCGTATGGCGATCGAGGCGCTGTACGCGAAGTACGCCCCGCGCGTCTACGCGGTCGTCCGGCGCCTGGCCGGCGAGGACGCGCTTGCGGAGGACTGGGCGCAGGAGGCGTGGGTTCGCGCGATTCGCGCGCTCCCGAAATTTCGTGGCGATGCACAGTTCTCTACGTGGATTCATCGGATTGCAGTGAACAGTGCATTGCACGGACAGCGCTGGCGCGGGAGGCGCGCAGGTCGCGAGGAATCTCTACCTGCGACATACGCAGCGCCTCCGACGGATGAGCGCGCAGTACTGAAGGTTCGCATCGAGCGCGCGCTTACACGACTGCCGGAGCGTATGCGACAGGTGCTGGTGCTGCACGATGTCGAAGGACACACACACGAAGAAATTGCAGAGATGCTCGGCATCATGCCGGGCACTTCCAAGAGTCAGCTCTTCAAGGCACGCGCGCATATGCGGACACTGCTCAGTGGTGCGCGCGAAGCGGTGAACGGGGAGGAAGTATGCTTCATCTAGATCTCGAGATGATTGCGCGCCTGGTCGATGACGCGCCGAACGCAGACGAAGCGGCGCACCTTGCGAGCTGTGATGCATGCAGCAGGGAGCTCGATGCAATGCGCCAGCAGACATTCGCACTGACGAATCTCGGCGAAGGCAAGTTGCCGCGCGAGAGCTGGACTGCGCTCGAGAAGCGACTCGAGCGCGAAGGGCTGATCGCGCGCGAAACTACAATCGCATCCATTCCAGACGTTGCGGCGCCGCCGCGCCCGGCACACTGGCAGCTCGACAGTGCGCCAATGCGCGCTGCCGCGGCAATTGTGATTTTTGCGCTGGGCGGCTTGGGCGGCGCGTGGGCGCGTGGCGCGCGCACCGGGCTGGCTGCGGTAGAACAGCCCGATGCAAATCCGATTGCAACCGCACCTCAGCCGACATCATCGAACGGCATCTCGCAGGCGCTGACGACGCCGGACAACCCGTCCGACGATCCTGTACAATCGTCCGTGCACGCGGCATCGAACAACACGACGGCAGCAACGCACGAGACTGCAGATGCATCGCAGGACGTGCGCACTGCAGAGGCTGCATACCTGCGCGCACTCGCGCGCTACAGCGAGCAGCGCCCCGCGAACGCGACCGTCAGCGACCCGGTCGCGCGGCTCGCCACACTCGAGAGCATTCTGCTCACTACAAAGGCAGCGCTGCGCGAGGCGCCCGCCGATCCGGTGATCAACGGATATCACATTACTGCGCTCGCAGAGCGCGATGCAGTACTAAAGCAGATCGCCATGCAGCAGAGCAACGTTCGCAGGCAGACAAGCAACAACTGGTTCTAAATATTCGGAGATGGAGTGTTCACATATGCGTAAGATCGTAGTTGCAGTTTTCGGATTGATGCTGCTCGCAGGCGCGCAGGATGTCAGCGCGCAGGAGCGCGAGCGCAGTCAGGAGGGCATGAAGATTCGCACACGCGAGCTTCCGGCGATGCTGCGCAGTCAGGGAGGCAGCGGCTGGCTTGGATTCTCGTACGATGTCGTCATTCGGCGGCGTCTCCCGCGCGAAGATTCTGCGCACGTACGCACGCCGGCGGAAGCAGTCGTCGTAAAGGAAGTGCGGCCCAGGTCTCCTGCTGAAAAAGCGGGTGTTATGAGCGGAGATACAATTGTCAGCCTGAATGGTCTCACGACGAATGAGCGTCTCGTGAGCTCTCTTGCAACCTTTCTCGAGCCCGGTGACACGGTGCGCCTGCGCGTTCGTCGCACAGGGACAGAGCGCGAGTTCAAGCTGGTCGCCGAGCCGAGGCCAAACGAATTCACGTTCAGACGGCGGTGTGTTTCGCTCGATGACTCACCCGGTCGATGCGAATTCCCCGACTCAATGGTCTTCGACAGTGGTGATCCCGGCCCACGCCAGTTTTCCATTCTCGAAGGAGACTCGATCCGCAGCATGATGCGCCTGTTTCTGGACTCTGCGCGCATTAGGCTCGACACACTGAATTTTCCACACATGCGCGTCGAACGCATGGAAGACCTCGAGCCGATGAAGCATTCGTTTGCATACGCGTTCGATGTTGGCAGTCGTGCAATTGCGGGCGCGGAGCTGCAGGATCTCACACCGGAGCTGGGTGAGTATTTTGGAGTGTCACATGGCGTTCTGGTATTACGGGTGGGCAAGGGTACTCCCGCAGCGGAAGCAGGGCTCGTCGCGGGCGATGTGATCACGAAAGCGAATGCGGCAGCAATCAACCGCATCGACCAGCTGCGCCGCGCGATCTCGGTCCGCAACAAGGAGCCCGTCAAGCTTCAGGTGCTGCGCAGGAAAAAGCCGATCACAATCCAGTTGAAGGGCGATCGCTGACCTGCTATCTTCCGGACTGCTTCCGCAGGCACGCTTTCTCAAAGCAGCAGGATCCGGATGACGGGCGGCGAACGCCAAAGTGTGATCTCACCCACTTCCTTCGCGGTGGCGCCAGAGCTGATCGGGCTGCCGCTCGCCGGAGGTGGTCGAAGACTCGTCGCCATTCTCATCGACCTGGCCCTCGTCGGCCTCCTGTTGAAGGCCGGCAGCGTCGTGTTTGGAATTGCCGCAGCACTCGCAATGCTGCGTGCCTCCTACCGCTGGACCAGCAGCCGGCGCCGCCTCGTGCTCGCTTTGCGCCTTGCCGCTGCGTTCGTCCTTTTTCTTTGCATAATGTCCATCTGGCGATATGTGCGCGGCACGCCCGAGAAGATTGCAGCCAAAATCGAGCAACGCATCAATGACGAGAGCGAAGACAGCGCGGACATTTCCACGAAGCCGGGCGCAAAGAGCAACATCTCGGTGAGTGACATCGTTGAAGGTGCAGTCGAGTTCAATGCGTTGAATCATGCGGGAAGCGATGCAGAAGCGCGTCCGCTCGCGGACAGGCTCGTGTCACGCATGCGCGCAAAGGGGATCGCCGGAAAGGACATGGAGGACATGCGCAAGGCGCTCGAGCATGACTCGCTCGATTCGGCAACGCGCGAGCGCAGTGGCGTTCACATCACACTGACTCCCGTCGCAAGCCGCAACCTGCGCGCTGCCCTCGCCGTATTCGACACGGCAGGACAGGCAAGTCCTGAGGAACGCATGCTGCGCGATTCGCTCGCCCTCGCCTACACGAAGGCCGTGCGATCAAAGAACAACCGTACGGCGGACTCACTGCGCGCAGAGCTCACCACCGCACTCGTCGGCGATTCGATCGACAACCTGAAGGATCAGCTCGATGATGCGCGAAAGAAGAACAAGGACCTCGCGGAATCGCGCATGAACCTGCAGAAGCAGCCGCTCGTGGAAGTTCTGAAAGGCATCTTCAACGACCTCGGTCTGGGATTCGGCTGGCTCGCACTCTACTTCACTGCGTGCCTCGCACTCATGAAGGGCCAGACGCCGGGTAAGCGGCTGATGGGAATTCGGGTGGTGCGGCTGGATGGAAAACCAATTGGCTGGTGGTCTGCGTTCGAACGATTCGGCGGCTACTCGGCGTCGGTGATCACCGGACTGCTCGGCTTTGCACAGCTGTTGTGGGATCGCAACCGGCAGGCACTGCATGACAAGATTTCGGAGACAGTCGTGATTATCAATCACACTAATCCCTAATCCCTAATCCCTAATCTCTAATCTCTAATCTCTAATCTCTAATCCCTGGCTGTTCTCCCCGCCTCATCCTTGTCCATCGTAATTTTTCGCTGCTTGAGCCACTGGTTGTACGTCGGCAGTTTCAGGCGACGAAACAACAGCATGTCGACGACGTCGCGTAGAAGAATTTCCGTGAGGGGGATCTGGCCGTCGGGGGCGTCGAAGAGCTGCTGCACGGCCTCGTCTGCGAGCGTCATGAGCTCGTCGCGACTGAGTGCAGCCTTGTAGTCCTCGATCTGCTCCTCGACCCAGTTTAGGTAGAGCTGACGGGGAGGAGATTGCGGCGCAGTCATCACTGAAAGTCTAACGCCGGAGAGGGGTTGACGTCAAAGAGCT
>JBBQYT010000312.1:0-4060 GCA_038208385.1 Longimicrobiales bacterium
TCCCGGCGATGAGCGCGTCTACATCTACGGCTCTCTGTTCCTCGACTGGATCGAGGCGAGGTATGGACACGAGTTGCAGCGCGAGCTGTTTGACAGAACGGTGAGCGGTTTCATTGGAACCGGCTTCAACCACGTCGCAAAAAAGGCAATCGGCAAATCGTTTGCGAAACTTTACAAGGAATGGCACGACACGCTGGCCGTGCGCTACGATGCCGTCGCCAGGAATCTCGCGCAGGAGGGCATCACGCAGTCGACGCGCGTCACGACGCACGGATATTACGCGCAGTTTCCGCGCGTATCGCCCGACGGGCAGCACATTGCGTACGTGGGAAGCGATGGCAAAAGCACGTACGCGCTCCGCACAATCGACTTGAAGTCGGGCAAAGACAGGAAGCTCGCAAGGCAGAGCGCAACGTATGCACCGTCGTGGTTGTCATCGAATGAGCTGCTGATCAGCCGGCTCGACTTCAATGGTCCGTACAATATTTTCGCCGATGTGTATCGCGTGAGCGCACAGAGCAGTGAGCGCATCACCCATGGCGCGCGCCTCGAACATGCTGACGCATCGCGCGATGGCACGCGCGCTGTCGCAACGCAAAACGGCAACGGCGCAATGCGCCTCGTGATGCTCGACCTGACGACAGGCGCAATCCGTCCGATCACGCAATACCGCACCGGGATTCTGGACGTGTATCCGCGTTTTTCGCCGGACGGCAAGCACATCGCTGTAGCCAGATGGCGCACGGGTGGCATCTACGAGATCGCCGTCCTGGATACACTCGGACGCACTGTTGCGATGACGGGCAGCAGCAACGCGGTGCAGGGAATGCCTACGTGGTCTCCCGACGGCAAATACGTGCTCTTTTCGTGCGACTACACCGGCATCACGAACATCTACGGCGCCAAAGTGCCCGACGCATTTGCACCGGAGGGAAGTGCTGCGCCGCCGGCAGTGATGCCCATGTTCAGAATCACTAACGTGCTGACCGGCGCGTTCGGCGCGAATGTATCACCGGACGGCGCATCGATCTTCTTCAGCGCGTATCACTCGACTGGCTACTACATCGAGCGCATCCCGTTCGACCGCGCGAGCTGGAAAGCCATTGCACCCAATCAGCAGCCGGTCGATGTGCGGGGCAATCCGCCGGCGGATCCCGTCGCATCCGTGCTCGCCGAAGACACGCTGCTGCGCTCGGATGCAAAGCGATACTCCGCGTTTCCATCCGTCTTGCCGAAATACTGGGCGCCCTACCTGTTCAGCACGCCATCGCTTGGCACATTCGTCGGCGCATCGTTCTCGGGTAATGATGTCATCAGAAGGCACGCGTGGACGGCCGTTGCAGCATACGGATCGCGCGGCCTGCTCGGTGCAGCGAACTACAGCTATGCGGGCCTCGGCAATCCGGTCCTGTCGGCCGGCGCATCAAGCAACTGGGACCACGAGCGCACCATCACAATATCGCCTTCGGCGAAAAAATATTACATCGTCTCGCGCGAAGATGCATTTGCAATCAGCGCGACAATGCTGAGGAGACGCTACTGGTCCGTAACATCGCTCACACTCAGCGCGGATCGCAGTGCGCGCAAATATTTCTTCGACGGGCCCGCAAACGCGATCGTCCTGCCTGGCGACAATGATTTCCTCGGCGCGAGCGCGAGCATCGGCTACAACAATACGCGCCGCCCGACGCTCTCGATCAGCCGCGAGGATGGCGTAACCCTGCAGCTTGCGGGACGGCGTCGGTGGGACACGAGCGTCGGTGCTTCAACGGACGACGGCACATACAACGAAGCCACAACCGTCGGCTCCGCATACAAGAGCCTCGCACTGCCCGGCTTCGCGCACCACGTTTTCGCATTGCACGCGAGCGCGCGCGCACGAACAGGCCCCGGCGCCCAGGCCATGGGCATCGGCGGACCTTCCGGGTCCGTCATCGATCCGCTCGGCATCGGCGCGACCGCAGGCACATCGCGGCTCTTTCCCGTCCGTGGCTTCGCACCCGGCACGCGCATCGGCACCCGCGCCTGGACAGCAGCCGCCGAATACCGCATCCCCGTCGTCAACATCGGCCGCAGTCTGATCGGTATGCGCACGCTGTTTCTCGATCGCATAACCGCCGATGCGTTCCTGGACGCCGGCAACGGCTGGTGCACCGGCACCCTGACCGCCTACAACGGCGCGTGCCGGTTCACACGGAACAGCGTGACGCGAGCCATCACGTTCCTGCGGGAGCCCACGCTTTTCTCCGCCGGAGCCGAAGCCGCCTTCGACATCGCGCTCTTCGGTTTGGCCACTGTGCGGGTCCGCGGCGGCCTCGCTTTCCCATTGAGGGGTACAAACACACACGACCCGCGCGGATATCTCGAATTCGGACCATCCTTCTGACACGCTGGTACGATTCGTGTAAGTAATTGATAATGAATAATTTGGGAGGATTTCTCGAACGCTCGGAGGCACAGTGGGCGGCAAGCGGCCCGACCAATACCGCATTGACCCGGCAGAAGCCGGCGCCACGGACTATAAATCCAGTCCGATAACACCCGAAGACCCGAATCCAAACCACAACCCGGTCACGCCCGCTGAGCTATTCGGGGGCGTCATGAAGAACCGGAACCCGACCGGGCGGCGCCAGATCAAACGCGGGACCAGGCACGACGGTCATTCCTCGGAATGATCGCTTTTGGACGCGGTGACGCGGCGACGCGGTGACGCGGTGACGCGGTGATTATGCCTCCCTCACCGCGTCGCGCCCTCGCCCCTTCACCGCGTCGCCCCTCGCCGCGTCACCCTCTCGCCCCTTCACCGCGTCGCCCCTCACCGCGTCCCCGCGTCGCCAGTGTGGAATACCAAACGTTTCTCCACGTGCAAACTGTGGAAAACCCCGTAATGGTCAGGACACGGAACACCTTTCGATGTGTATAAGAGGGGTGCCCAAGATTGGGCTTGACCACAAGATGCAGCGTGCTTATCATGTACTCCCCTACTAGATATAGTGGGGGCCGGTTCCCCGGCCGGTTGATTTACTACCAGCATTCAATTAATCGTTCCAAACGGACGTTTACTGGGCGATTCACGCCTGCTACATATGTATTTTGTGCCGAAACTGCGTTCTCAGGAGACTCGATGATCCCGAAGCAGACCTCCCCCGTACGCGCCGCCACACCGGCGGATGTGCTTCCTGACGACCTTCCGAAGGCGGACCTGTCCGAGAACGCGCGGATCGTGTTGGCCAAGCGGTATTTGAAGAAGGATGAGAAGGGCAAGCCGGTGGAGGTGCCAGAGGAGATGTTCTGGCGTGTTGCGCGCGTCATTGCGGACGAAGATGCGAAGTACGGGGCGAGCGAGGGCGCGGTAGAGACATTGGCGCGCGAGTTTTATCGGCTGATGACGCAGCGGTTGTTCGAGCCGAACTCGCCGACACTCATGAATGCGGGCCGTCCGCTCGGCCAGTTGTCTGCGTGTTTCGTGCTGCCGGTCGAGGATGCGTTGTCGAACAATCGCAACGGCATCTACGACACGTTGCGTGCGATGGCGCTCGTGCATCAGTCGGGTGGCGGGACGGGGTTCGCGTTTTCGCGTTTGCGTCCGTCGAACGATGTGGTGAAGTCGACGATGGGTGTCGCGTCGGGTCCTGTGTCGTTCATGAGGCTGTACGATGCGTCGACGGAAGTCGTGAAGCAGGGTGGTACGCGTCGTGGTGCGAACATGGGTATCCTGCGCGTCGATCATCCGGACATTCGCCACTTCATCACCTGCAAGAGTGATGTCACGCAGATTACGAACTTCAACATCTCGGTTGCGGTCACGGATGCGTTCATGGAGGCGGTGAAGGCGAAGGCGAAGTACAACATCATCTCGCCGCGTACGGGCGAGGTGGTTGGGCAGGAGGATGCGAACGAGATTTTCGATATGATCATCCACGGCGCGTGGGCGACGGGTGAGCCGGGAGTGTTTTTTGTCGACAAGGCGAACCAGTACAACCCGGTTCCGAAGCTCGGGAGTTATGAGGCGACGAACCCGTGCGGCGAGCAGCCGCTGCTGCCGTACGATGTGTGCAAC
>JBBQYT010000313.1:0-4058 GCA_038208385.1 Longimicrobiales bacterium
CTCGGCAATCCGGCGCTCCGGCAGTTCTCATCGTCGCTCTGGAGTGACGCGAAGGCATCGCTCGAGCGCTACGCGCATCGCGATGAGACACGGGAGCCGGGCGCGATCGAGCGCGGCCTCATGCGGATTGGCCAGACGGCCACGCAGGACCCGAAGCTCCTCGAAAAAATCGATGAGTGGGTGATCGAAGGCGTGTTGTACGTCGTCGAGCAGTACCGCGACGAGGTCGGCCAGCTGATCTCCCAGACCGTCGCGAGCTGGGACCCGGAAGTGACCTCGCGTCGGATCGAGCTTCAGATCGGACGAGACCTGCAGTTCATTCGAATCAATGGGACGATAGTCGGAGGCCTGGTCGGCTTGGTCTTGTTTACGATCAGCAAGTATTTCTGATTTATGAGATGAAGGTCAGTTGGACAGCTCCGGGCCCGTAAACGCGCGCGCGTGCGTTCCACTCTGCCCGAGACCGTAACCCACGACCCGGTCACGTTAAAGGGGCACCTGCCCGGCCGTGAACGAGCACCGTGCAAACGGGTATTAGAAGAGCAAAAAGAACCGGAAACGAGGAGGAAATCGTATGGCAAAGAAGATCGAAAAAACCGACGCAGAATGGCGCGCAGAGCTGACGCCTGAGCAGTACCATATCATGCGCGAAAAAGGCACGGAGCGCGCCTTTACGGGCAAGTACAACGGCAACAAGGAAAACGGCACGTACGTGTGCGCGTCCTGCGGCAATCCGTTGTTTACATCGAAGGAAAAGTACGATTCAGGGAGTGGCTGGCCGAGCTTTACGAAGCCGGTCGAGGAAGGGGCGGTGCGGGAGGAAACGGACGGCACGCTCGGAATGCGCCGCACCGAAGTTCTGTGCGACGCCTGCGACGCGCATCTCGGACATGTATTTGATGATGGTCCGGCCCCGACGGGACAGCGCTACTGCATGAACTCGGCTTCGCTCGATTTCAAGAAGGATGCGAGCTGAAGCAGGTTTGAGGATCGTCAGGCGGCTGCGGCTAGTCGCCTGAGATTCTCCTCACTTCGACTGCCAGTGTCTTCAGGAAGTCACCACGCCGCTCGAGGGCCCGTGCGATGCGGATCAGGGTCTCGTGGCTCGGGCGACGGCGATTCGTCCGGTAGAACGAGAGCGCGCTTTCACTGATTCCGGCATCTTGAGCCAGCTTGCGGCCGTGGATGCCGCACTCCCGTATGATACGGGCAAGGCCTTCGCGCTCGGAAGCAACTTCCTCTTCGACAAAAACGGGCATTGGCATGGTCGACCCTCATTGCGGCGGGATGCAGTCTCGATCGAGATCCCATATAGAAGTGAGACGTCGGCTGTGGCGGATTTCGTACAGGGCGCTTCGATTCAAGCCGGAAAATCGATGGTGTAGCGAGCGGTGTCTCATACCGGGCCGTGATTGCGTCTAACTGTGTAAAGCGAGAACCACGCGAGGGCCCAAGGGTCAGGCTACGTTCACCCGGAAGCTGTTCGATTCGCACTATCCGTCATTAGTGCGATTCCTCTATCGTCGTCTGGGCGATAGAGATCAGGCGGAAGATCTGGCGCAGGAATCGTTCATTCGACTCCTCGCCGACCGGCCGCGCTCGCCTCGGGCTTGGCTATTCAGCGTCGCTTTGAACCTCGCTCGCGATGCCGAGCGGCGCGAAAAACGACGTTCCCAGCGTCTCGTCATCCTCGGATCGGATGACGTGGAACCCGCCGAATCGGGCCCCGAAGCCGCGATACTTAACGCCGAGGTCGCGGCGCACGTCAAATCAGCTTTGGATTGCCTCTCGGACCGTGACCGCAACATTCTCACGCTTCGCGAAGAGGGGCTTTCCTACAAGGAGATCGCCGGCGTCATTGGTGTTTCTCCAACATCTGTGGGGCCGCTCCTGAATCGGGCGCAAAAACGGTTTCTTATTCAGTTTGATCAACAGGGAAAGGGTACGATCGATGTCCAGACATCCGGTTGAAGGCGATATTCGGGCATCGCTCGATGGCGAGCTTTCGATCTGGAGACGGGTTCTGGTGAACCTGCACGTCAGTGGGTGCCCGCATTGCAATGAGCGCCGGGCCCGACTGCTGTCCACGTCGGCGCGCACTTCGAAGCTTCTGGCGACGGTCAGCACTTCCAGCGATATCTCCGAGTCCTGGAAGCGGGTCAGCGTGCGCGTCAACCCGCCGCGCGGCTTCGTCGGTCGCCTTATGTCCGTCCCGGCGCCTGGCCTCGCCCTCGCCGGTGCGTTGGGTGCCGCATTGCTTTTGTTGGTCACGCCGTGGTCACGCGGGGTTGGCGAAGAGCCCATCGTGCCTGGCCAGACGGTCGAGGATGTCTGCTGCGGGGACCACAACGGAGATGGCGTCCCCAACGAGGGTGTCCTGCACTTTGTGACGGAAAATCGCCACCTGTCGGTATCCGTCACGTACACGGACCGCGATCACAGCAACAGCTTTTCCACCGGCGATGTGGTACACAGCGTCTTCCGGCACCCCACCGACTGATCCCAGACGGTTGTTCTCGCCCCGGCCCCGCCGCAGTACATTTCAAGAATAGTCCGTCAGCCCTGCCGCACACATTTCTGGCTCGCACTGAGTGAAGCCGATCGACTACCTGTACCGTGCCATTGCCCGGTACCCGGACAATGTTGCGCTCGAAGGCACCGGTACGCGCCTCACGTACCGCGAGCTTGGCGTGCGCGTGGATCCATTGGCAGCCGGGCTTCAGGCCACGCTTCCGAACGGGGCGCGCGTCGCGACATGCCTCCCCAACAGTGTCGACCACGTCATTTCAATTCTTGCGATCTTCGCGTCGGGCAATTCGTGGGTACCGCTGAATCCGAAAAGCGGGCGCGCGGAGCTCGATGCCAGTACGGACCTGACTAAGCCCGATCTCATTATTTCAGACGATGACATCGCGAAGAGTCTCGCATCGCGCTACGCCGGCAGGAAACCGGAGCCGCGCAACGCCACGCTCGATGACACACAGATCATCAAGTTTACAGGCGGATCGACCGGACATTCGAAAGGTGTGATGCAGACGCATCGCACTGTGAATACGTATGTGGCCGCACTAATGAGTATCTTTGAATACGATGAACACGACGCCAACCTGATCGCGACGCCGCTCACGCACGCTGCATCCTGCTTTCTGCTGCCGATTCTCGCCGTTGGCGGCAGGCACGTCATCGCCGACAAGTCGACGCCTGGGGCTCTCGCGGAAATTCTCGAGAGCGCCCAGATCACAACGGTGTTCATGCCGCCAACGTTGATTTACACTCTGATCTCCGAGCGTGGTGACGACGCACCGCGCCTGCCGCATCTGCGCAATCTCATCTATGGCGCAGCACCAATGCCCGCGGACAAAGTACGTGCTGCGCGCGACGTGTTCGGTCCAGTCATCGCGACGCTGTACGGCCAGGTCGAGGCGCCACTGACGATCACGGCGCAAACCGCGCACGAATTCGATGATCCCCAGAACCACGCCTCCGTTGGACATGCGACAGGTGCCGCGCGCGTGGCAATCATGGACGTGGCCGGCAACGTGCTGCCTGCCGGCGAAGTTGGTGAAGTCGTAGCGCGCGGCGATCTCCTGATGGGTGGCTACTACGAGCAGCCCGAGCTGACGGCGCGGACGATTGTCGATGGCTGGCTCCATACCGGCGATGTCGGCGTAATGGACGAGCGCGGGTTCCTTTATCTGAAGGACCGAATCACGGACATGATCATATCGGGCGGATTCAATGTGTATCCGGCGGAAGTCGAGTCGGTTTTGTGCACGCACTCTGCAATTCACGAGTGCTGCGTGTTCGGTATGCCCGATGATCGTTGGGGTGAGGCTGTGCATGCGGCGGTTGAGCTGCGTGCGGGAGGCGCGAGCACGGAGCAGGAGCTGATTCGGTTCGTGAAGGAGCGTCTCGATAGTGTGAAAGCGCCGAAGCGAATTCACTTCGTCGAGCATCTGCCGAAGAGTGCCGTTGGCAAGGTGCTGCGTCGCGAGCTGCCCGCATTGCTGGGGGAGGCGGTGACATGACCGTCGTGACGACCGCGCAAGAGACTGTCA
>JBBQYT010000314.1:0-4055 GCA_038208385.1 Longimicrobiales bacterium
ATCCTGTATTGCTCGTTCGTGCTGAACCCCGGCGCGACGGCCGTTGCAAATACGATTTCGATGTCTGCAATTCACCGCGGGTCGACGACAATCGTTTCAGTGACGACGCCCGGCGCGATCATGACGGAGGCGACGGCCAAGGCGTCGTCCGGCTGCAAGGCCAAAAAAACCAGGAAAGTCAAAAAGGGCGGCTGATGCCCAGCCACACAGAAGGGAATTTCATGCGCAAGCTTCGTAGATTCGTAGATATGTTGATCCCGTTTGTCGGGATTGCCCTCGTGCTTGGCGCCGTGCTCTTCATCGTGGAGCTGCGGATCCAGGTGATCGTCGTGATCCTCGGGATCCTGGTCATCGAGGCCGGCATCTGGAAGGTGGCGCATCCCCTTCTGCCGGAAGAGCGGCGTTACATCGCGTTGCGTAAGGAAGGGGATGACTTCATTCGCCTGATTCGCCGTCTGAACCTCGCCGCGCTGGAGCTGAAAACGGGCGGGTCGCCGGTAGCCGTTCAGCAGGTCGAGCAGCTTCGTGCGGAGATGATCCACGCGATCGACAGGATGGTGAAGGTCGCAGGAAAGACGCAGTCCGAGATGGACGCGGCGGAGTCTGCAACAGCGGACCGTCCGCCCGTGTACAACGTTTAACACAGGCCGCCTTCCCGGCATCAAAACTGGGCAGAAGAGAAGAGAGGCGCCTACTTCTTTGACATCGAGGAAAATGTTCATGCATAAGGCACTCGGTTACATGGTTGTCGCGATGCTCGTAGTCGCGCCGGTTACGGTTTCGGCGCAGGGTGGCGGTCGTGCAGGTGGCGGGATGCGGATGGGTGGCGGGAACATGGCGGGACTCGTACTCGAGCATAAGGCCGATCTGAAGCTGACGGACGAGCAGGTGAAAAAGCTGAAGGATCTCGAGGTTCAGGCCAAGGCAGTGCGCGACAAGAACGGTCCATTGCTCGAAGAGATGCGCGCATCAGGGAAGTCGCCGCGCGACATGACGGATGCTGAGCGTCAAAAGTATAGTCCGTTGATGGAATCGATGCGGAACCTCAACATGCAGCTGATGCAGATCCTGACACCCGAGCAGATGGAGACACTGCGCAACTTCATGCCAATGGGCGGTGGTCGCGGAGTTGGTGGAGATGGACCGCGTCCGCAAGGCTGACGCGGTTTCAGTGATCGGCTCGACAAATGCGAGGGGCGTCCATCACGCGGCGCCCCTCTTTTTGTCGGCACATTTATTGTTCCGCTAACTTTTCAGTGACCCCCAGCGTCTTCTATGTAGTTGTGCATTCATTTTGTCGTTTGTTGTCAGTTGTTCGTTGTCAGTTCAGTTCTTCACCGTAAACCGAAAACTGACCTCCATGCATTACCGCTTCTACATATTGCTGCTCCTGGTGCTCGCGTTGCCACGCGATCTTGCCGCACAGATTGGTGCGACGACGGACGTCATCACCGGTCACGTCTACAACGCAGACAAACAGCCAGTCGCCGGCGCAAAGATCATCGCGACATCCGTCGAGACCGGCCTCAGCCGCACGACACTCACCGATCCAAAGGGCAAGTACACGCTCATCTTTCCCGATGGCGGCGGTCGCTACCGATTGCGCACATCGTACATCGGCACTGCCGATCAGATCACCAACATCGCACGCGAAGCAGACGAAGATGTGCTCATCGCCAACATCACGATCTCGATCAACCCGATTGCAATTCAAGGCATTGAAGTGCGCGCGCAAAGGCCGCAGCCGGGCCGTGGTGAAGCCGGCTCGCAGGAGCGCACCCTCTCATCCGATCTCATACAGCGACTGCCCGTTCCCGACTACGATCCCGCGACACTCGCTCAGCTGACACCCGGAGTCATTGCATCGACAAATGGCGATTCTGCCGACCTGCGCAATGCATTCTCGGTGGGTGGCGCGCGTACGACACAAAACTCGACGACGCTCGATGGCCAATCGTTCGGCTCCGCATTGACCGGCGGCGCGGGCGGCTCGCCCGTCGGTGTGCCACAGGAAGGACTGCGCAGCACGAACGTCATAACCAGCAGCTTCGATGTCGCGCGCGGACAATTCTCGGGCGGACAAGTCGCCATGACGACGCGCGGTGGCACCAACCTCGTACAGAGCACGTTCAATTACCAGTTCCAGAATCCAACACTACAGGGCGGCTCGAATAACTCGATTTTCGGCAATGGCTTCACGCAGCAACGTCTGAGTGGTGGCGTCGGTGGTCCGATCGTAAAAGACAAAATTCTGTATTTCTTTTCGTTCTCGACACAGCGGCGTACAGACGACTTGTACTCGTTCACACCCAACGATCCGCTCGTATTTCCGCGCCTCGGTACGAGCCCCGATTCCGTCACACGCTTCCTCGGCCTGCTGAACAGCGTGTACGGCATCAACACGGACGGCCTGATCGGGCCCTACGATCGCACCGGAGATGCAATCTCGTTGCTCACGCGGTTCGACTTCCATCTGGGCGACCGACACTCGCTCATGATTCGCGGCAACGCGACACACTACGGACAGGACAGCACGCGCATCGGACTGCTCGAGCTACGCGATGACGGTGGCGAGAACGTTGTGTCAGGCGGCGGCGGCATGATATCGCTTACATCGCGGCTCGGCGGCAGCTGGATCAATGAAGCGAAGGTTTCGTACAACGACGAGCATCGCAACCTGCGTACGTACGCGCCAGTTCCCGAAGGACGCGTGCGCGTCGAGTCGACACTGCCCGACGGCTCGAAGGGCATCACGTCATTCGGTTTTGGAGGCGATCGCGCACTGCCCACAACTACCGCGGAGCGAACCCTCGAAGCAACGGACGAGCTGTCGTTTATTCTAGGCGATAAACATCGCCTGAAACTCGGAACACTGCTCAATCACACTGCATTCACACAACAGCAGGCGACGAACCGCTACGGCACATTCACGTTCAATTCGCTTGCGGATTTCGAGAGCCGCCTCCCGACATCGTTTACACGCTCACTGTCACCGCGCGAAAGCGACGGTGGCGGTATCAACGCCGCTGCATACCTGGGTGATAGCTGGCGACCGAAGATCGGCCTGCAGCTCACGTACGGCGCACGCTTCGAGGCATCGCGCTTCGATGACAAGCCGGATTACAATCCTGCCGTCTTCAATGCATTCGGCCTGCACACTGACTTCGTGCCATCGGAGCTGCACGTCAGTCCGCGCATCGGCTTCACCTGGCGGCTCGACCAACCCGCAAACCCGGCCGCAGCACGCGCCGCCGTGCAGCGCGGACAGGTGCGCACGCCGCGTCTCCCGCGCCTGCTGCGCGGTGGTATTGGCGAGTTCCGCGGACGCGCACCGTTCTCGCTTTTCGCATCGGCAATCGATCAGACCGGATTATCCAACGCAGAATCCGTACTCACCTGCATCGGACCAACAGTACCGATACCGGATTGGGATTCGTACGCACGGGATCCGTCGACAATTCCCGACGCGTGCCTGCCCAGTCCGATCGTACAACCGCAGGGCGGACGTCTGCCGAGCGTCACATTGTTCGACAAGGATTTCGGTGCGCCACGCACCTGGCGCGGAACTCTCGGATTGCAGACGCCACTGATTTCGCTCCTGCAGGGTTCGTTTGACTTTTCATTCTCGCGCGGCGTCGCACTCTACGGTGTGCAGGATCTCAACCTGAACACGAACAACGGCTTCACAATTCCGAACGAAGGCAATCGTCCGGTTTTCGCGAACGCCGCCGCTATCGTCCCGACAACCGGCGAGATCGCACCATTCGGCTCGCGACTGCATCCGGGTCTCGGTAGCGTCTACGCACTGACATCGAACCTGCAATCGCAATCCGCACAATTCACGACGAGCATCAGCGGCGTAATTCCGCCGCGCCTGTTCATGCAGGTGTCCTACACGATTCTGCGCTCGACCGACCAGTCGTCGTTCTCCTGCTGCTCTGCACAACAGGGCTTCTCATCGCCGACGACAGGCGGCAATCCCAACCTGCACGAGTGGGGTACCAGCGACCTCGACCGCAGACACACTTTCACAGCGCTCGCGGGATTCCCGCTCA
>JBBQYT010000315.1:0-4049 GCA_038208385.1 Longimicrobiales bacterium
TTCGGATTCTGCTTGGCGAGTCCGATTATTCGACTCGCGAGTTGCTCACTTTGGCCCTGAAGCATTCGGGCCTGGAAGTAATTGTGGCTGACTCGGGTTTGCAGGTGCTGGAATTGGCGCGCCAGGTTCATCCGGACCTGATCCTGGCGAATGTTATGCTCTCGAAGCTTGGCGGCTGCGAGCTGTGCAAGGTGGTGCGGGCGGACCAGCAGCTCACGGACACCAAGGTGGTCCTGTACGGATCTCCGGACGAGGGTGACGTCGATTGGCGCTCGGTATCGGCGGAGTGCTTCCTCCAGAAACCGATCAACGTTCGGCTGATCGCGGGCTTACTGCTGAAGGTGATCGGAGCCGAGGCCCCGGAGATTGTAGCGTCGGAGCTGCGGGTTCTGGCTGCGGAGTGATTGACGTTTTCCCGTCCGACCTTCCGGTCCATACGAAATTTCTCACCGCGGAAGACGCGGAAGACGCGGAAGAAGCTTTGGGAATGTTCAGCGTCTTCGTCCGGTCCGCGTCTTCCGTGTCTTCCGCGGTGAAAAAAGATTATCGGTAACGAACGCTAACCGGCGGCAAGCTCCGCGACACGGTCCCACTGCTCCTGTGTCACTGCGTGCACTGCGACGCGCGGCATTCGTACGTTCCCCATCCCCGACAGAACCGAATCCGCCTTGATCTCGGCCAGAGCGATGTGCCGCTTCAGGGCGGCGATCGGCTTAACCCGTACGACGACTCGGTCCGGGCTTGATGGGTCGGGCACAGGACCCTTGGTGATTCGGGCGGTCCCGATGAGCGCCTTGTCTGGAGCCGTGTGGTAGATCAGGACTTCGTCGCCGGGTTTGGCTTCGGCCAGGCGGCGCTGGGCGATGGGGTTCTTGATTCCGTCCCACACGGCCTCTTTTTCCTTGACCAGGTCGTCCCATCCATACGCAGATGGGTCGGCCAGGAAGATCCAGCGGCCGGTGGATTCCGAGTGTGAGGCAGGCATCAGGCTGAGTCCTCCGTTCGGTTGCCGGTGATTTCCCGACACACGGCGTGCAGCTCTTCATCGGAGAGCACGTGATCCGTGCGTTTGGCGAGCTCGAAAACGTGTTGGCAGAGCGGCTCGTTGTCCGCGTCATAACCGTGTGCATTGAGCCAGTGCTTCACGTTCGACATACCACTGACGTGGCTGATGTCGATGCGCTGTTTCATGCCGAAATCGGACGCCGGCACACCAGAGTAAATGCGATCGGCGAGCCACGCATCGCCTTTAGCTTGTGCTTTGATGATTGCGGCCGCGTGTACGCCGGTGCCCGTGCGGAATGCATCATCTCCGAAAACGGGATAGCTCGGCGGGATCGGCACGCTGGTCGCGCTCGAAACCGTCTCGCAATATTCCCGCAGGCGCGAGAGGTCGTGCGTGTGCAGGCCGAGCAGCTTGAGATTGACGAGCAGCAGGTCCATTTCCGTGTTGCCGACGCGCTCGCCGATACCGAGGCCCGTCGCGTGCACGCGGTTCGCGCCCGCCTCGATTGCCGCCAGCGTGTTCGCGATGCCGAACCCGCGGTCGCGGTGCCCGTGCCAGTCGACCTTTACGTCGGCGCCGGACGGGATCACGATTTCTTCCTTTACAAACCGCACGAGCTGGCGCACACCTTCGGGCGTGGCATGACCGACAGTGTCTGCTATGCACAGCCGGCCCGCACCACAATCGATCGCCGTGCGATACAACGCCTTCAGCACTTCCGGCCGCGCGCGCGTGGTGTCCTCCGTCACGTACATCACGGGCAGGCCCTCACCAACCGCAAAGCGCACGGCGTCTTCCGTGACGCGCAGCATCGTGTCGAGCGTCCAGTCTTCGGCGTACTGGCGGATCGGCGAGCTGCCGATAAACGTACACGCTTCAATCGGGATTCCAGCCTGCTGCGATATGCGGGCGATGGGCTCGATATCCGCGCGCAACGTGCGAGCCGCACAATTAGCGGCAATCGACATGCGCCCGTTCACGATTTCCATGGCGAGGGCCAGGACATCAGCGACGGCGCGGGGGCCTGCCCCGGGCAATCCAATATCCGCTGCATGAATGCCGAGGGCTTCCATGAGGTGCAGGATCCGGATCTTGTCTTCGATCGACGGGTCATGCACTGACGGGGATTGAAGCCCGTCGCGGAGCGTCTCATCATCCAGCTCGACGGGACCGATGGCCGTAAAGTCGAATGCCGACGCGACCCGGTTCCAGTCGTATATCAGATCCTGCTCTTGCATATTCATGCTTCCGTGTCCACGATCTTCAGCGTTGGGCAGAACATGCCGGGCCTGATCACCCTGCGTCAAGCTGGCATCCCACTTGGGGCGATGGTATGGCTGCACGAGCCGAAAGCGTCGAAAAGCGCGAAGTCGAGCTGCTCGCGAGCAACCCCGCGGTCGCGAGCGCGCTCGCGTTCGTACGCGACCAGGATGAGGCGACAGTCGATGACCAGCTTGCTGCAGTTCGTATACCCGCGCCGCCCTTCGGGGAGCACGACCGTGCAATCTGGATACGTGACCGATTCATCGACATCGGCCTTGCAGATGTCGTCGTAGACGATGTTGGAAATGTCCTCGCCCGACTCCCTGTTGCAGCTTCCGAAGGCACACCAATCCTGCTGAGTGCGCACCTCGACACCGTCTTCACCGACGAGATGCACATCGAAGTGCGCACTGAAGGCGAACGAATCTACGCGCCCGGCATCGCCGACAATGCACGCGGCCTGGCCGCCATGCTGGCGATCGCACGCGCGCTATCGCATGCAAACGTACGCACGCGCGCACCACTCGTTTTTGTCGCGACCGTGGGCGAGGAGGGCAACGGCGACCTGCGCGGCGTGAAGCACATCTTTCGCGAAGGCTCACACTGGCGCAGCGCTGCAGCGTTCATTTCGCTCGATGGCACCGGACGGCGTCGCATCGTGCATCGCGCGATTGGCGCACGCCGGCTGCGCATCATCATGTACGGGCAGGGCGGACACTCGTGGGCGGACTGGGGTCGTCCAAATCCCGTTGAAGCGATCGGCGTCGCCATCGCGGAGCTCGCGCGCGTTCCCCTGGCTACGCAACCTCGCAGTGCACTGACCGTGTCCCGCATCGGCGGTGGCACGAGCGTGAATGCAATCCCCGAAAGCGCATGGCTCGAGATCGACCTGCGCAGTGAATCGATGGGCGCACTCGATGCACTCGATGCACGCGTGCGCGAAATTGCAGAACAGTCGATTCGCACGACAAACGCGCGCCGCCGCACCGGCACGTCGATGCTGCGCACCGGGGTCGAGATCATCGGCGACAGACCAACCGGCGAGGTGAGTGTAAATTCCGACATCGTGCGCGCCGCCCGCGCAGCCACGCGCTTCTACGGCGAAGCAGCCGAAATGGTCTCATCGTCCACCGACGCGAACATTCCGATCGCGCTCGGCATTCCAGCCATCGCATTGGGAGCAGGTGGAGACGCAGGCGGGACTCACACGCTCGACGAGTGGTATCGCAACGACGACGGTGCGGTTGGAATACAGCGGGCGTTGCTGACTACGCTGATGTTGACAGGAGTTGAATAGTCTCGGACCACCCAGCCGGGCCACAACCGCCAGCGCACCCCGCCCGCGGTTCTTCGGGTTAACGCCCTTCCACGTCCAGAACGCGAGTCTTCCGCGTCAGGAACACAGCCAGCAGAAACAACACTAACCCAACACAAAACAACAAAATCCACCCACGATGAACACCCACATGAAAATCGTCTAAAAAATCCCGCGCAAAAACCAACAACGTGAACACAGCAACAATTGCGAACATCGATGAATGCTCACGTCGGATCACAACCCGTGCGGAAAACGGCAGCCCGGGCGGAATCCACCCACGCAACGCGGGAATGAACGCGCGCGTGCGCGAAGACCATGACAAATATGCGTCGCCAAACAAACCGCGCAGATATTCCTCTTCCGCAAACATTACGCGCTCATAGAAAATCCAGAACACGAACAATACGATGAGCTCAATGCGCCATGACCTGGCATACAGTGCGAGACCCATCCAGATCAGGA
>JBBQYT010000316.1:0-4042 GCA_038208385.1 Longimicrobiales bacterium
CGTGAAAGTGGCCCTGGACCTGCTCGGCTATACGGGCGGGCCTCCACGCTCGCCTCTGTCACCGCTCCCGGAGAAGGATCGCGCGCATGTGGCGCGGGTGATGCAGGAGGCTGGTCTTCTGGAAGGCGTGCCATCGCCATAACGGAAGACTGAGGACATAAATGAACGAGCTGGTGCGGGAAACGCTCGAGAGCGTTGCAGTACCACGAATGACCGGAACACAGGGCGGCCGCGACGTAGAAGCGCAGCTGCGGGGACGACTCGAGGCGCTTGGATACGACGTCCGCGAGCTTCCCTTTCGTTTCTCGAACATCCCCGGCCGTTTCGGCGTTCCAATCATCGGCGTGCTGTATCTGATCTTCACGGTCGGCGCTGTCTCGCTTCTGCATCGCAATGCAGGACCGATGGCGCTCCTCGCACTTTCCGCTCTGCTCGCGCTCGTCACATTCTTTGCTGCGATGTACGGCAAGCTCATCCGCAGACTCCGCTGGGGTAGCACCGAAGGCGTCAATCTGCTCATGCACCGCAAGGGCGCGCACCCGCGCTACATCATCTGCGCCCACCGCGACTCCAAGTCACAGCTTCTGCCGACGTACGGACGCGTAATCGCGATTACACTCGCACTCGGCGCGTGGGCTGTCCTGGTTCTGCTTGCTCTCGTGATGACTGTATTTCCTTCGCTGCATCCGGGCATCGTCCCGCTCATCATCGGCATACCGGCAATCATTGCCGGCTTTTTGATGTTCGCGTGCTGGAGTGCAAACGATTCGCCGGGCGCACTCGACAACGGTAGTGGCATCGCCGCATTGATGGGCATCGCGAGCAATGAGCTTGCAAGCGATGACGTCGCGTTCCTCATCACCGATGCGGAAGAGCTGGGGCTCGCGGGAGCGGCTGCAGTCGCGCGCCAGCTTCCACCAGTCGCAGGCATCATCAATCTCGATGGTCTCGATGACGCGGGTCCGTTCTACGTCATCGAGCGATTCGGCTGGCCAAATCCTCACGGCATTGCTCCACACCTCGCCGCTGCACTGATGAAGGCCGCGCAGGACAAAGGACTCGAAGCAATCCGGCGCGACCTGCCGTTCGGCATGCTCACGGACCACATCCGTTTCGCACAAGCCGGCTTTCCATCCGTTACATTGATGCGCGGTACGAAGAAATCGCTGATGCGCGTCCACCGCCCTGGAGATGACCTCGCGCATCTGAAAGGCGATGGTGCCGTCGTTGCCGTAGACCTCGTGTCCAGCGCTCTCGCACTGCTACGTTCCCCTGCCGCCGCGGCCTGATCCGGTCCGTTGCCAAGCACACAAAATTCGCATACTGTTCGCGTCGTGCATAACAAATATCGTTGCGTCGTCGTGGTGGGCGCCCAGTGGGGCGATGAAGGCAAGGGCAAGATCGTCGATGTCCTGGCGCGGGAAGCGGACATCATCGCGCGCTATCAGGGCGGCGCCAACGCGGGCCACACGGTCCACGTCGGCGCAGACCAGTTTATCCTGCATCAGATCCCGTCCGGCATCCTGCATCCCAACAAGCGCTGCTTGCTCGGCAATGGTGTCGTGCTCGATCTCGACCAGTTCTTCGAGGAGCTCGACAGCATTGAAGCGCGCGGCATCGATGCAGAGCCACGCGTCGGTATCAGCGGACGCGCACACCTGCTGCTCGAGTATCACAAGCGCCTCGACCAGGCTGCCGAGCTGAAGCGCGGTACCGGCAAGATCGGCACAACCGGACGCGGCATCGGACCCGCATACGAGGACAAAATCGCGCGCCGCGGTGTGCGTGCATGCGATCTGAAAGTGCCCGAGCGCGCGCACGCACTAATCGTCGAAGCGACACAACGCGCAAACGAACGCCTGCTGGCGATCGGAGGCGCAGTGTTGAATCCGCAGGCGGTGGCGGATTCAGTTCTGCTCCAGCGCGACAGACTACTCAACCTGATGGTTGACACCGGCCTCGAGATTACCGAAGCACTGCAGCGCAAGGAATTCGTGCTGCTCGAGGGAGCGCAGGGCGCGCTGCTCGATGTCGATCACGGCACGTACCCGTTCGTAACATCGTCGAACACGACGGCCGGCGGGGCCGCAATTGGCACAGGCATTGGACCAACACGAATTGAAGCAGTGCTCGGCGTTGTGAAAGCCTACACGACGCGCGTCGGCAGCGGCCCATTGCCCACCGAAATACCAGCGCCGCTAGGCGATCAACTGCGCGAGCTCGGCGGTGAATACGGCGCGACGACAGGACGCCCACGCCGCTGCGGCTGGTTCGATGCCGTGGTCGTGCGATATGCAGCGCGCGTGAACGGTCTCACCGGCCTGGCCATCACAAAGCTGGATGTGCTCGACACGTTCGCCGAAATCCAGATCGCAACAGGCTACACCATCCGTGGCGAGCACACGGACAATTTCCCCGACGACATGAGCCTGCTCGAGGGTGCAGAGCCGGTGTTCGAGACATTGCCCGGCTGGCAGTCCGATACCAGCGAGGCGCGCTCGATGTCCGATCTGCCGCCGAATGCGCGCGCCTACCTGCATCGCATTGAAGAGCTCACGGGAGCGCCTATCTGGTATGTTAGTGTCGGTACGGAGAGAGAGCAGATTATCGCTGCGGGTTAGTAGGTCTTCGCGTGAGGGCCAGTGCTAGGAACGGACGCGGTCGGGATTGCGCGGGGAGTTGGCCGCCTATATCCGGCGTTGAGTACCCCATAACATTCTATTTGCGCCGGGAGTCTGGATTCGGCGCCCTTTGAGCAGGAACTCCTGCGTTGAGGAATCCGCCATCTCGTGCCGCGGGGCTGTGACGGTCTAACGCGTGCACCGCGTGCCGTGCTCGCATCGGAAGAGGTCGGCTGCGGATATTGATGATGAGTGGCTCAGTTGAGCATCGGACGGAGGTATCATTGAGCGAAAGGCTACGCGACTGGTTAGTTCGGAGCTATCCGGAGTATGCATTTGGGGGCTTCACGGATGCCGACGGCACGATTCGGTTCTACGCTCGCGTAAACGCACTACTGTCCCCGAACAGTGTCGTTCTGGATGTCGGCTGTGGGCGTGCCGCGTACATGGGTGATCCGGTAGCGTTCCGGAGGGGCCTGCGGGTACTCCGCGGCAAGGTGCACCGCGTCATCGGCATTGATATGGACCGGAATGCACAGACGAATCCGTGCATCGACGAATTCCGTCTCATGACAACCGGTGCGTGGCCACTCGAAGATGCTTCCGTGGATCTTGCTCTTGCCGACTACGTGCTTGAACACGTCGAAGATCCCGCAGAGTTCTTTTCAGAAGCCGCGCGCGTCCTCCGTCCCGGTGGCTATCTCTGTGTCCGCACAACCAACCGTAGGAGTTACGTCGGGTTTGCGTCTGCGCTCATACCAAATGGCCGCCATGGACAGGTTGTGACGCGCGTCCAGACGGTCCGGGAAGAACGCGACGTGTTCCCCACATTGTACCACTGCAATACACCGGGAAGGCTGCGCCGGGCGTTTGCCGCTCATTTCGAAGCGGTCGTGTACGCAGTGGATTCCGAACCGCAATACCTGTCCTTCAGTTCGCTCGCCTTTCGGCTTGGAGTGATGCACCAGCGGCATGCGCCGAAGTTCTTGGGTCCGGGTCTATTCGGATTCGGACGCCGAAGACCTTGAGGTTCTCGCACTTGGGCAAGTCACCGAGCGAGTTTTCACCCTAGCTGAAGCAGCAAGCCCGCGCCGCTAGACCATTCTAGAATGCTGCCCTGGAGGGATCATGCCGGTTAGCGATGTTCTATTCGACAAAGGTGGTGCAATCTACAATGTACTTGCAAGCGGATACTCAATTATAGGTGACGGATCCACCGATGACCGGAATGCCATAAACACATTGGTTAATACAACGATGGCTCAGAAGGGCACCGCGTACTTCCCGCCCGGCACCTATAGGATCGCATCGAACATGACATTCCCTGCCGGGATCAGTTTGGAGTTCGCCCCCGGCGCGGTTCTTAAGGCCGATGCTGCGAGTGTCGACGTCCAAATTTCATCCGTAGTCAAAGCCGGCCC
>JBBQYT010000317.1:0-4034 GCA_038208385.1 Longimicrobiales bacterium
GGTCTCTGAAATTCTTGTGCGGTACGCGCTTGCTGCCGTATCTGGCGGGAATGACGGCAACGCTGCTCAACATCGACGCCGTCAATTCCCGGACACGCGCTGCGTGTTCCACGGCAGCGACAGCGCCAGGACTCCAGCACGTCCCGCTGCATATCCCTTGTGCGTCGTATCCTCGCCCGCGTCGCCAATGTCGAACACGAGCGCATCGATCTGCTGGTCAAGAACGCCGATACCCGAGCGTCCAATGCCGATTGCGATCGTATACAATCCGGCCTTCAGCAGGTGTCGGGGAATCTGAATTCGTGTCTGATAGAGTCCCGGCTCGCGCGCGACGAACAGCTGCGTCTCTACATCGATGTCGAACGACGTGAAGATCTGAACGCCCTCACGGGCAATTGTGAATCCGGCATTTACGCCACTCATCCGTTCGGCCAGCGCGTATTCGATCCGGACTTCGATGGCATCATTGATGTCGAAGCCTTCGTCGGGCGACTTGTCAGGACACCGCACTGATGCCTTCAGCAATTTGACGGGCGGGCGCTTTATCGAGAGTGAGTCCTCGAAAACTGCCTCGCGCGTCTGCTCCGCCGAGTAGTTGCGAACGTACGTGTCGACGATCGATGAGATCTCGCCCATTCCCTCGACGGTGCCGTTGGCGAGGTAGATACCACGGGTACAGAGCTGTCGGATGGCGCCCATGTTGTGGCTCACGAACAGAACCGTCCGCCCTGCTTGTGCGACATCTTCCATCTTGCCGAGACACTTCTTCTGGAATGCAGCGTCGCCAACGGCGAGAACTTCATCGACGACAAGGATCTTTGGCTCGAGATGTGCCGCTACCGAAAACGCGAGACGCACGTACATCCCGCTCGAGTAGCGCTTCACCGGGGTATCGAGAAACTTCTCCACCTCAGCGAACGCGACCATCTCGTCGAACTTGCGGCGGATCTCGCGGCGCGTCATTCCCAGTATTGCGCCGTTGAGATAAATGTTCTCGCGGCCGGTCAGCTCGGGATGAAAACCGCTGCCCACCTCGAGCAGACTTGCAACGCGCCCTTTGATGGTCACACGACCTGCGGATGGATCTGTGATGCGGCTGAGGATCTTCAGCAGCGTGCTCTTGCCTGCACCATTTCGCCCAATGATCCCTATCGCTTCGCCGTGCCGGATATCGAAGCTGACGTCCTTGAGCGCCCAGACTTCTTCGAGCGTGTCGCCTGCGATGACGGGCTTGCCGCGTACGAGATCACGCGTCCTGCTCCACGCGCTTTGCGCACCCTGCATCAACACATCGCGCAAAGCCACATAGCCGCCACGCTCGGCCTGATGGCCGATGACGTATTTTTTGCCGAGGGACTCCGCCCGGATCGCCACGTCGGACTGCATTGTTTGCATGATCAAATCAGGTCCGCAAAACTCCTTTCAGCTCTGCGGAACCGCGTGACTCCCAGCCAGACGAAAAACAGGATGATCGTGATGCTCAGCGACAGACCGGGAACGTAGATCGGGCTCTCACCGCCGAGCAGGGACCAGCGGAAGCCATCGATTACACCCACCATCGGATTCAAGTTGTAGAGCAGACGCCAGCGGGCGGGAACGACGTTGCTGCTGAAGCCGACCGGAGAAACATACAGACCAAGCTGCACGACAAACGGAATGATGTAGCGGAAGTCGCGGTACTTCACATTCAGCGCGGAAATCCAGAGTCCGGGTCCAAGACTGGCAAGCACAGAGAGCAAAGTAAACGCCGGAAGCATCATCAATCGCCAGTCCGGCGCGAAGCGATAGTAAAGCATCATTGCGATCAGGATGACAAAGCTGACGAGAAAGTCGATGAACGCAGTCACCATCGCGGCTGCGGGAATCAGAATTCTCGGGAAATATACTTTGCCGATGAGGTTCGCATTGCTGATGAGGCTTGTGGAAGACTCACTCAGCGCGTTCGAAAAGAAAGACCACGGAAGCATTGCGGCGAAGACAAGCAGTGCGTACGGCGCGCGACCGTCGCTGGGCAGCCTGGCGATCCGGCTGAAGACGAAGGTGAAGATCACCATCGTAAGAACGGGCCGTACAACGGCCCATAGAACCCCAACGATCGTCTGCTTGTAGCGCACCGATACGTCGCGCCACGCCAGGATCAGAAACAGCTCGCGATAACCCCACAAATCCGCCCAGTAGTTCTTTTCGGTGCGGCCGGGCTCAATGATCAGCACCGGATCATCGCTGCTGCTTTGAAGATCTTCGGTCACAGTCCGCTCTGCCGGCAGCGCCGCCTTCAGCGCGAGCTCTGAATTGCTCAACGGGTGGTGGCCCGCCGCAACTGGTTGCTCATCGCCTCGGGTCCTGGCTGTTCGATGTCGTAGATGGACAGTTTGAGATCGAACCTGAGAACGCAAATGCTGCGCTGCGCACACACCCGCATGAGCGCCTCGACACGCTCCTTCGGAATCTTCGAAGATCCGACGATAACGTTGCGTACACCCAGACGCTCGACTGCCGATGAGACCTCGTACAGGCCGCCAATGACAGGCAGCCCATGAAGCAACGCGCCCTTCAACCGCGGATCATCATCGACAAATCCTGCCGGCGCCAGATCGAACGTCGCATTGCTGCGCAGCTCTCGGACGATCAGCTCACCCGCCTTGCCCGCGCCGTAGATCAATGTCGCCTCGCCGCTCGAAGTCAGCGTCTGCTGCATCGCTTGCAGCGATCTGAAAGAGATGCGTGCACCCATTGTAAAAAGCGCCGCCAGCAATGCATCGAGCACGAAGACGCTTCGCGAAAATTCGGCTTCGCGGAAGAAGAACACGACTGCGCCGATGGTCAACAGCTCTGCGAGCAGCAATGCCTTCGCAAAGCGATGCATGTCGGGAAGGCTGACATGGCGCCACACGCCGCGGTAAACTCCGAGGATCCAGAACGCGAACAGCTTGCACGCAATGGCGATCGCGAGTGTCCTCTGCAGCACGATGACCTGGCTCGGTGGCAACGGGCTCTCGAACCGCAGCAGGAACGCGCCGTAATACGCGGCCGTGAAAACGAACAGGTCCATCACGACTTCGAGCGCGCGTCGCTTGTACAGCAGGTTCGAGACGAGAATTGTCACGCGCGAGGACGGCAGAACTTCGTCCGGCTTGTAGGTATGCAGGCGCGCGAGGTATGCTGCGCTCAAAAGCAATGCGAACAGGAACAGCCCGCCCAGCCACACGCCGTAGCCGCTGCCGCTTCGCTGCAGAAGCAATGCGACACCACCGCCAACCGCAGCGAACGCGTACAGCAGCAGTGCGGTCTGGCGCTCCGACAATCCCATTGCAACCAGGCGATGCGCCGTGTGGTCTCTTCCGCCCGCCGAGATCGGCCGTCCGGCAACGGTCCGTGCTACCGTGACGAGCGTCGTATCGAGAATCGGAATCAACACGATCATGGCCGGCACGAACAACACGGATACAATGCTGCCGGATACCGTCGTCGGAAAAAGCGCGCCCATTCCGGCGAGCAATGCGCCGAGAAAAAGGCTTCCCGAATCGCCCATGAAGATGGATGCGGGATGGAAATTGAACGGGAGTAGTCCGACGGCGGCACCGGAAATCGCCATGCAGAGTGCGGCGAGGAGCCAGCGTCCTTCGAGTCCGAAGGTAGTTGCAAGGAACAATGCCGAGATAGCAGCCACGCCAACCGCGACGCCATCCATGTTGTCGAGCAGATTCAACGCGTTCGTCAGGGCGAGAAACCAGAACATCGTCGCGAGAACGTTGACCAGCTGCCAGCTCGTGAGCGGGTACACCGCGCCAAAGCTCACCAGTGTCGCGGCCGAAACGATCTGCAGAACCAGCTTCGAGGCCGGCTTGAGTTTCAGCTTGTCATCAGCAAGACCCGCAAAGAACATCATCCCGCCGGCGACCCACACACCGACGATTGATCGATTTTCAGAAATCAGATAGCCAAGCCCGCGCGGCAGATCGGCACGCAGGAACATCGCCACAATGCCGGCTGTCGTTCCGCAGACGATTGCAACACCACCGAGTAATGGCGTC
>JBBQYT010000318.1:0-4028 GCA_038208385.1 Longimicrobiales bacterium
GAAGCTGCGCGCGGGCTGAGCACACGCGACGTCGGTGCCCTCAAATGGCCCGTCGATGGTGATCTCGTCTATCGCTTCGGGCCCGATCGCAAACCAAACGGCGTCGTGCTCCGAAACAACGGCATCGGCATCGCAGCGCGCGCAGGCCTCCCCGTCCGCGCCGTCGAAGCCGGCACAGTGAAAATGGCCAGGCCGTTCGAGGGCTACGGACCGACCGTCATGATCAGCCACGGCGGTGGCTACTACACCCTCTATCTGTATCTCGGCTCTCTCGCCGTCCGCGAAGGTCAGCAGATCGTCACAGGCCAGGTCATCGGCACCGTCGGAGGCGAAAAAACTCCAGAGGGTGCACACGTCGAATTCCAGGTGCGCGCCCCACTCCACGCGGGCAACAGCCCGGAGCCCGTCGATCCGCTCACCTGGCTGCGCACCCGCGAATGAGTCTTCACCCGCTCGTCGGCCACACCGAAGAACGAGCGCTGCTGTCCCGCGCGGTACTTGCCGGCGAGCTACCCGGTTCGATCCTGATCCACGGTCCCGCAGGCATCGGCAAACAGCGCCTCGCACAATGGCTCGCCCAGCGCATCCTCTGCGAAAACAAACAGCACGGCGAGCCCTGCGGCGTCTGCCGCAACTGCCGTCTCGCGCTGCGCCTCGAGCACCCCGACGTGCTCTGGTTTTTTCCGATCCTCCGCCCAAAAGGCGTCAGCGGTCCCGAAAAACTCGCCGACGCGATGGAGGATACCCGCGCCACAGAGCTCGCCGCTCGCCGCGAAGACGCCCTGCTCCCGGTCACACCCGGCGAGCCCGTCGGCCTCTACATGGGCCAGGTCCAGGCAATTCGGCGCGCCGCACAAAGCCGCCCCAGCATGGGTGACTCCAAAATCTTCATCATCGGCGATGCCGAGCTGCTCGCCTCCCAGGAGGCCAGCCAGGAAGCCGCCAACGCTCTGCTGAAGCTTCTCGAAGAGCCACCACCCGGGACTACGTTCATCCTCACCGCGGCTGACGCCGATGCACTGCTCCCCACACTTCGCTCCCGCTTGCTGCCCGTCCGCCTGCGGTCTCTGCCGGAAGAAGACGTCGCGCAATTCCTCGTGAGCGCCCGCGCCGCCGACTTGAAAGACGCGCGACTCGCTGCCCGCCTCGCACAGGGATCCATCGGCCGCGCACTCGCATTTCTGCGCACCGACACCGATCAGGACGCCCCCCTCGAAACACTCCGCCTCCAGGCACGACACATGCTCGAAGCCGCCGCCGAAACATCCCCCGCACGTCGCCTCGCCTCCGCACACGCTCTGCCCCCAACAGGCGC
Source organism: Longimicrobiales bacterium (assembly GCA_038208385.1). Taxonomy (GTDB): domain Bacteria; phylum Gemmatimonadota; class Gemmatimonadetes; order Longimicrobiales; family RSA9; genus JBBQYT01. The sequence continues at coordinate 1,316 of JBBQYT010000318.1, forward strand.
ACGCGGCGCCTTCGGAGATGTACTCGAAATGCTCGCACTCTGGCTCCGAGACCTCGCCGCAACCGCATCCGGCGCCGAAGACCTCGTCGTCAACAACGACTCGCACATACTACTCCGAAAACTCGCGAAGCAGCTTCCCTCCTCTGCACGCGGACTCCCCACTGCAATTCGCGCGATCGATGAAGCGCGACTGCTCGGGCGCAACAACGTGAACCCACAACTCACGCTCGCGTGGTTGCTCAATTCCATTCACGCTGCACTCATTGCCGCGTAACTACCGGAACCGCGGGAAAACGAAAGCCGTCCCAGTTTTTGTCCTCTATTCAGAGTACATCCCATTATCTAGAACTAATGGATGTAACCATGTAACCATATGTCGGACCGCATTTAACAGTATTTCTGAACACAATAACAGGTACGCGCCTGACACCCGAAAGGTTGGCAGTGTCAGCTACCGCCACTATCTTCGGAGACTTCGAGCAACGCCCTCGAGCCGGCGGATAAGGGTGGACGGCAGGCTGACGCATCAGGATGAGAGCGGGCGTCCCCGGATGGTGGATGTCGGCGAGAAGGTGGTAACGAGTCGTGTGGCGGAGGCGGAGGGTGCGCTTGTCATGGCGCACTCGACGTTCGAAGCGATGCGGGAGAATCGGACGCCGAAGGGGGATCCGCTGGTTGTGGCGCAGATCGCCGGGACAATGGCGGCGAAGCGCACGTCGGATCTGATACCGCTCTGTCACCCGCTCCAGCTGAGCCAGGTTGAGGTGCGACTGGAACCGGACGAGGCGTTGCCGGGTGTGAAGGTGACGGCGACGGTTCGGGTGGAGGCGAAGACAGGTGTAGAGATGGAGGCGCTCACGGCGGTGTCCGTGGCACTGCTGACGCTCTATGACATGTTGAAGGCGATCGATCGCGGGATGAGGATTGAGGGCGTAAGGGTTACAAGGAAAACGGGTGGGAAGACTGGGGTATAGCAGGGCGCTGTATGGTTGACTAGGGAGTGGGCAGGCTATGGAAAATATCCAGAAGTCCTCGGTGAATCTCCAGGATGGCGTATGGGTCGCAGTGCGGCCTTCGCCGGGTTGGCGGACGCGCGCGTTGCGTGCGGGCCGCTCGACGCGTGAGCGCCTGGTTTCGACCGGTGAGCACTTCGTTGCCGACAAGAAGCCCAGCGGCTGGTCATTTTTACGTCCTGGCTCGAAGAAGCTCGCCACGCAGGCCGCTGCTCAGCAGTCGGTCGTCTGGCAGTGGGAATACGGCTCAATGAGCCCGTGGCGCCTCACGATGATCGAGCTCTGGGCGGCCTCGCGCCGCCCGCTGCGTCTCGGCATGCTCCTGCTGATCGCATTCCTGGTCGGATGGAAGGTCGCGTCAGGTCCGGATGCCATGCTTGAGATCATTTCGCTACGCGATCACATAGTGCGGTCCGACAACGACTTGAAGGCACGCCAGGGAGAGCTGGAGCTGGCCCGCCTCGAGATGCAGCGCATGAACATGGTCATGCAGAACTCCCAGAAATACCGCATCCCAGCGGACCTGGCCGCCGAGATCTATGATATCGCGCGTACGGAAGGCATCGATCCGGACATCGCATTCAATCTGGTGAGTGTCGAGAGCGAGTTCACGCACAAGGCGGTGAGCCCCAAGGGCGCCGTCGGCCTGACCCAGGTGATGCCAAGCACGGCGTTCGAGATGAACCCGCGCCTGCGCTATGAGGACCTGTTCGAGCGGAAAACGAACCTGCACTTGGGTTTCCGCTACCTGCGCGACCTGATCCGCCAATACAACGGCAACCTCCGCTACGCCCTTCTTGCCTACAACAGAGGGCCGGCGAGAGTGGATGAAATCCGGAGAATGGGCGGCGATCCCGAAAACGGCTACGCCCGGGCGATCATGAGTCCCAAAGGGCAGTAGGCGCGCTCTTGTTTGTGTTGAAGAAACGCCCGCGGGATGGATTCCGCGGGCGTTTCTGTTGTTCAATAGGTCGGCCCGGTGTTCTTCTTTCCTGCCCAATCGCGCCACCGAGATGACACGAAGAAGAAAAACGCGACAGCGGCGGGCAACCAGGAAGAACACCGGGCCGACAAGTTCTAATTGACACCCGCACAGCCCTGGACCATCCTACCGGGCCGATCCTGTCCGCTGCGCCCTGAGGCGACAAGAATGCAATTGAAGACTCTGGAAAGCCGTGTATTCATCGCGCTCGTGTTGCTGACAACGGCGCTCTTTTTGTGGATCGTTCGGGGCTTTTTGATGCCGGTGTTCTGGGCAGCGGTCTTTGCGTTGCTCTTCCAGCCGTTGTTCGTGCGACTGACTCGTTCGCTGAAAGGCAGGCGCGGGCTTGCAGCTGCACTGACGTTGCTCGCTGTCGTTCTCATTCTGCTCGTGCCGGCCGGGCTACTTCTCGCCGTTGTCGCGCAGCAGGCTCTTTCATTGTATGACCGCGTTGCAACCGGCCAGATCGACATGGATGCGCCGATGAGGCTGGTGGAGCGCTATCTCCCGAGACTCACCGACACGCTTGCGCGGTACAACGTCGACGTCGAGCGCGTGCGCCTCGCACTTCAGAATGCAGCCGTGTATGCCACGCAGTACATCGGTGGGAAAGCCCTGCTGATCGGTCAGAACGCACTCACTGTGGCGCTGCTCGTCGGCGTGATGTTGTACGTGCTGTTTTTCTTTTTGCGCGATGGCGACCGCATCACGCGGGCGC
>JBBQYT010000319.1:0-4021 GCA_038208385.1 Longimicrobiales bacterium
CAGATCACCTATTTCACCGTCGGCTCCGACCAGTCTGGAAGCCAGGGTTTCGACTATACGGAGTCAATCTCCTGGGCCAACGCCATCGGCGCCGGTGCAACGTATGACTTCGGCGTCAGTGCTGGCGCAGGAGGCACTGTCACCGACCTGCACACGGTCACCTACACGAAGCAGACCGCTTCGGGCACGCGCACTGCTTCGCCGGCTGGCCAGACCGTGAAGATCACAGCATTCCCGAGGAACGCATGACCTACGCCACGGCGACGGAAGCGGCGGGCGCCCATCGTGGGGCCAGGCCTGCCGACGCAGACGGCCGCACCCCGCACCCGGTCTGCGGGCATCTGGAATACGAGGACCGGCATGTGCCGAGCGGCCCATGCAAGCACTGCCTGAAGCAGCTCGACCGCGAATACGCCCTCCGCCAGCCGCATCCGATCTGCGGCTGCCTGAAGCCGGTGTGGTCCTTCCGGCAGGACGGCGGACCGTGCGGGCAATGCCTGAAGGATATCGAGCGCGAGTACGGCCTGACGCCCGACCCGCGCACGAACGATCCGAAGCCGACCGTCGCGGACTTCAGGCAGTGGCGCGCGCCGCTGCTCCTGGCGACGGATTGGGTCGAGACGAACCCGGCGCGCGTGGCGCGCGAGCCGGCGGACTACGTCGCCGCAATCCGCGCTTACCGCCAGCAGCTGTTCGACGGCCCCGAAACTTACGACGGCGGGCCAATGCCGACACTTCCTCAACGACCCACACAGGAGCCTGAACAATGATCCGACATTTCACCGCGGCGCTATGCTTCATCGCCGCCGCCGCGTCTGCCCCCGCCGCGCTGGGCGACAGGCCCGGCGAATTGCGGCTGGGCGTGCGCCTGGACGATCTCAACCTGCAGACGGAGGCGGGCGTCGACCGCCTGGCGACGCGCTTCGTCCGCCGTTTCTGGTCGATCTGCGGGACGCCGCATCAAACCACCATGACTTACGTCATGACCGGCGGCGGCCTCAAAGAACGCGCTGCCTGCAAGGCCACGCTGCGCGTGGGCCCGAGCGCATCGCCCGAGATCCAGCGCGCCTTCACCCTCGCGCTTGAGCGGATGCGCTGAGCCTGAACGGATCGCCCGGCCGTCAACCGGTCGCAACAGAAGGAGTCACCACCATGTCCGACCCAACACTGGAAGACCTCATAGCCATGCAGCTGCAAGTGCAGCAGGGCTATGCCAAGATTGAGCATCCGCGTCTCGTCGAGGCAGAAAAGCTGCTGGCAGAATTGCTGACGAGCCCTGAGATCGGGCGCGTCCGCGAGCTGGTCGCGGAATTGCCCGACAGCGGGGTGAAGAACGCGCTCGCCAACGTCAACATGGCGATCTCGTCGACGCACGCGATGGTGTCTATGGAGCTACCCCGCCTGCAGGCCATGCTGACCCCACAAGTGCTGATACCCGGCCCGGCGTTGGTGCCGACGCTGCCGCAAGAAACGCCCGTATAATGGATAAATTCCGCGCCCTGTTTTCGAAGGCATTCCCAGACGAGCCCGACACCCTCGCCCGTATAGAGGCCGAAGTTTCGGCGGGGCGCGCATTTATCGAGATTTCATCCTCTGGTACGTCTTTCGCTGTGCTCCAGCCAGTGAGAGATCTTCACATCTGGACAGTGGGCGGCGACATGGCGGGCGTTCTGGAAATTGAAGAAAGCGTGACCCGAAAGGCGAGCGCTAAATTCGACCGGCTGACGGCTTTGCCGTCGCGGGACAATTGGGATCGCGTCCTCGCGGATCGCGGATGGACGCTGGAAGAGACGAAGCCCCTCGTGAAGGATCTCGGGTGATGAGCAGCCTAAGCAAAAAAACAAAGTCCAGCGAAAAGTTCCAGCAGACGACTGATCTGGCCGACTACACCAAGAACCAGATCGCCGCTGACCGCGCTGCCGTTACCGGGCCGCAGGGCATCCTCGCCAACTTCAACCGCGACCACCCCTACGTTCCCTACGCGGGCAAGATGGTCGCTGACTTGAGCACCTCAGACTTGAAGGCTAGAGGGATCGCAAACGCCCGAGTCAACCAGAACGACGGCTTGTTTGCCGACGCGGAGACGCTTGCTCGACAGGCGGCAAACAGCACCGTCACGTCGACAGACGTTGCCGGACCCAGCGCTGTCAATTTCCGCGAGTTTAATGCGGATGGGGTGCGCCAGCGGTACAACGTGTTTCAGAGCGACGTTGATGATGCCGCGAGCGCGTATCGCGACGAGCAGACAGCGCGCGAACTCGCGGACCATGCGTCCTATGCGACAAAGTACAAGGCTTACGGCGGGTCGCGCGAGGCGCAAGGCGCTGCTGAAATTCGCAGGCTTGCCATCAAGGACAAGGCGCTGGAGTCGGCGGAACGGCGCGAGCGCGGATACAACACCGCTGTCGAAGGCTACGATCGCGAAAGCCAGAACCTCTACGGCGCCGGGGTCCGCAATTCCGACGTGGACTATGGCTCTCGCCGCGACAACGCCACGAGAGGCGATGCAGCGCGAGCGGCGACTATCGAGAACCAGCGAGCAGGCGCCACGCAGATGATGTCGCTCGCTCAAATACGCACGGCTGACACGGCGTCCATCGTCGAGCAGTTCAACAAGCTCGGCGCCGACGAGTTCAAGATCGAGCAGGCCAAACTGCTCGCCGAGCGCGCCAAGTACGACGACAAGGCTGCGGACGAACTGTCGCGAATGATGCGAGATCTACAGGCGACGATGACCTTTGCGAACAATGTGCCCGTGATTACCAACACGAGCGGCACGCGCTCCTCCACGACCAAGACGAGCGACCCTATCGGAGAGTTCGGTCAGGTCGCCAGCATCGCCGGCGCCGCAGCTGCAGGCATGCCGCCGGGGATATTCGGCCCAGCCACGGCGGCGGGCACAGCGGCGAGCGGAGCGGCGGGCGCCGCCAGTGCTGGTAGCGGCATGAGCGGCCTCGGCGGTTATCTCGCCGGCCTGCGCAGATAACTTATCAGAGATAGCTTATGATCAACGTGCGAGGCTCCGTTTCCAAAATGCCGCGAGCTTCTCTCCGCGGCGGGCCGATGACGACCGATGAGGAGGGATTCCACCAGTGGGCGAGACGGCAGCAGGCGGCGTCTGCTCCGGTCTCCTCTGACGACCCTCAGTGGCCCTCGCCGATGCTGTCGCAATTGCCAGACCGGAACCCTGCGCCGGTCGAAGATCCGCAGTCGATGCTGATGCAGCTGCCGGATAAAGTCCAAGCGCCAGGCGCGAAGCTGGCGGCTATCGCCCCTGCACCGCGTGCGCCAGAAGCTGCGCCAGCTGCTGCTCCGCAGCCGCAGTCTATGCCTGCGATGCGCGGAAGCATGATGGGGCCGAAGCCGAACGGCCTCGCTTACTTTGGCGCGACGCTCAAGGATATGTCAGCCGCAGCGCGCGGCGAGGACGGTACAAACGTCAGCGGCCTTCGTGACAAGGAGTTGGCGATCGACAGGGACAACGAGTGGCAGTCTGTCGTCGACAAAATGGATATCAAGGATCCTGCGGCGCTGATGTTCGCGCGTCAGAATCCTGACGAGTACATGAAATTTCAGACCCAGAACAACGAGGACAACCGCCGCTGGGATCGCGGCGTTACGCGCGAAGACTCTGTCTATGACCGCGGCGTCGACCGCGAGGACGCAACTCACACTCGCGACCGAGGTGAAAAGACGGCGGACACCAAAGAAGAGCGCGACTACAAGGAGCGCCAAGGGCAGGCCTACCAGCTTGGCGACAGCCTTGTCTGGCTGCAGGACAAGAAGCCGAGCGTCCTTTACAAGGGTCAGCCCAAGCCGAGCAGCAGCTTCACCTACGAAAACATCACGCCAGAGTATAACCTCCAGAACGGTCTGCCGAAGGGCACCACGGGGCAGGTGCGCTCTGACGGCAAGCACTTCATCGACAAGCCTACGAAAACCACTTCGCAATTCTCGCAGGCTGAAATCCGGGGCCATCGCGACAAGGCGGATGGACTGATGATTATGGGCAACGCCATCA
>JBBQYT010000320.1:0-4021 GCA_038208385.1 Longimicrobiales bacterium
ACGTAAAGCAGGAGACGCCGGCGAAGGCAGGTGGCGCGGCGGCCGCGCGCAGGAAAGCGGAGCCGCCTGCGATCGATGAAAGCACCGATACGTACGACTCGATCGAGTGGCTCGTCCACAACGTGAAGAACAACAATGGCCGCGTCGGGCAGCTCGGCATTTCATACGATGGATGGCTCACCGCCATGTCGATGCTCGACCCGCATCCTGCCCTCAAGGCAGTGTCGCCGCAGGCTTCTCCCGCGGACATGTTCCTGGGTGATGACTTCCACCACAACGGCGCTTTCAGGCTCAGCTACGGCTTCGAATACGCCACCATGATGGAGACATCGAAGGAGAATGAAGCGTTCTCATTCGACAAGCCGGACACGTACGACTGGTACCTCGGGATCGGCGCGCTGTCCAACGTCAACACCAAATATCTGCACGGCAAGATCCCGACATGGAACGACTACGTCGAGCATCCGAACTACGACTGGTTCTGGCAGAAGCAGGCGTTCGCACCGTACCTCACTCGCGTCACGGTGCCGACGTTGAACGTGGCCGGATGGTGGGATCAGGAAGATTTCTACGGACCGATCAAGATCTATCAGCTGCTCGAAAAGCACGATGCAATGAAGAAGAATTTCCTGGTCGTCGGTCCGTGGAATCATGGCGGGTGGTCGCGTCCCGGCGGAAATACGCTGGGAGATATCGACTTCGGAATGCCTGCTTCCGACTACTTCCGAAAGAACATCCAGGCCCCGTTCTTCGCATATTACCTGAAGGACAAGGGCACGCTGCGGCAGCCCGAAGCCGTCGTATTTCAGACCGGCACGAACCGCTGGGTTGACTACAATGAGTGGCCGCCGGTCTCGCGAACGACGGCGAAGAATCTGTATTTCCGCGCGAACGGAACGCTGTCATTCGATGCGCCGGGAGCCGACGAGACGACTGCGTTCGACTCGTATCTGTCCGATCCAGCCAACCCCGTTCCGTATCGCAAACGACCCATTCAGCCGACGTACGGCGCCGGCTCCACCTGGTATACATGGCTCGTACAAGACCAGCGTTTTCTCGAAGGACGTCCCGATGTTCTGACCTACAAAACCGAGCCGCTCAACGAAGACATCACCGTCACGGGAGACATCGAAGCACAGCTCACAGCGTCCACATCCGGCAGCGACAGCGACTGGATCGTGAAGCTCATCGACGTATACCCAGACCCGTTTCCGGTCGATGAGAAGATGGGCGGCTTCCAGTTGATGATCGCCAACGAGGTGCTGCGTGGACGCTTCAAAAACCTCACGACGTGCGTCGAAGCACACGCCGACACAGCCCACAAAACATGCGGCCCGACCTTCGCCAAGCCAGTCCCGCTCGTGCCGAATCAACCGACTCGCTTCACCATCGACCTCCACCACAACTCACACGTTTTTCAGAGGGGACATCGCATCATGGTGCAGGTGCAGAGCACCTGGTTCCCGCTCATCGATCGCAACCCGCAGACGTTCGTTCCGAACATTTTTCTGGCAAAGGATTCGGACTACAAAAGTGCAACGCAACGCGTCTATCGGTCCGCGCGTTTCCCATCTCATGTCGTGATTCCCGTTGAGATGAGATAAGCCAATTACGCCGAAACAACTTGCGCGACATTGCGGTTCTTTTATATTGCGTGTTGGGTGAGCTCTTTCACCCGGTGGTCACACACCCTTCGGAGGGTATGCAAGATGGCCAAGACGACGAAGTCGAGGGCACGCAAGAAGACCGCAACAAAAAAGGCGGGTGCTCGTAAGACCCGCCGTGCACCGGCAAAGCGCGCAGCTGCAAAGCGCACAACGAAGCGTGCTGGTGCAAAGCGTACGGTGAAGCGCGCAACAAAGAAGGCAGGCGCCAAGCGTACGGTGAAGCGTGCAGCAAAGAAGACTGGCGCAAAGCGTACGACGAAGAGGGCAGGAGCAAAAAAGGCCGTGAAGCGCGGACGTAAGGCGGCCAAGAAGTAAACTTCTCCCTCCTCGCAGTCTGAGGAGATTGTAAGCAGAACAGAGGGGCGTCCGGGATTCTTCCCGGCGCCCTTCTTCTGTTTTGTAGCGTGGCTCGCGTCTCGTGGTTCGTGTCTCGTCCACTCCCGCTTCCATTGACATCGGACACATTCACGCCCATCTCTTGTCGAATGACAAGGGGAGAATCCAGAGCCACGAGACACCAGCTACAAGGAACTGAATGCCGCCGCAAACCGATGTCTTCCAGGGTACGCTCGACATGCTGATTCTGAAGGCGCTCTCGCTCGAGGCGATGCACGGATGGGGTGCAGCGCAACGGATTCAGCAGATGTCGCAGGAGGTACTGCAGGTCAATCAGGGGTCGTTGTATCCGGCGTTGCATCGGCTCGAGCATCGCGGCTGGATCAAGTCCGAGTGGGGCAGCTCGGAGAACAATCGGAAGGCGAAGTATTACAGTCTGACGCGTGCGGGGAGCACGCAGCTTTCGCGTGAGACGGCCAACTGGCAGCGGTTCGCGCTGGCGGTGAATCGCATTCTTTCGGGCAGTATGAAGGAGCTGGCAAGATGATGATCGTGCAATGGATTCGGCTGCGGGGGCGCGCTCTGTTTTCGCGCAAGGTGGTGGAGCATGAGCTGGATGATGAGCTCCGCTTCCACATCGAGATGGAGACGCAGAAGCACGTTGCGGCGGGGCTTTCGGCGGTCGAGGCGCGGCGTCGTGCAATGGTTTTGTTCGGGGGGGTGGAGCGATACAAGGAGGAGTGCAGGGATGCGCGCGGCGGTGTTCGGCTGCTCGATGATTTGCGGCAGGACACGCGAATCGCGGTGCGGGCGCTGCTCAAAACGCCGGGATTTACGGTTGCGGTCGTGCTGACGCTGGCGCTCGGGATCGGCGCCAACACGGCGATTTTCAGTGTCGTGAACGCCGTTCTTTTTCGGCCGTTGCCGTACGCGGATCCGTCCCGGCTCGTCGCTTTGTGGGAGAACGACAGGTTCAGCGGGACTGTGCACGAGCCTGCATCGGTGCCTGATTTCTTCGACTACCGGGCGCGCGCACGATCGCTCGAGCAGCTTGCTGCGTTCGCTCCGAGCCAGGTCACATACGCTCCTGCCGGCGCCCAGCCTGAGCGAGTGCGCGAGATTAACGCGACGGAGAATTTCTTTGTGACGCTCGGCGTCCGTCCGGTTCTGGGTCGCACGTTCAACGCTGCCGAAGATGCGCCGGGTGGCCACCATGTCGCCGTGCTGGGCGAGGGCTTCTGGCGGAGTCATATGAATGGAAGCACGGCAGTGCTGGGCGCGCCAATCCGGCTGGACGATGCGAATTACACAATCATCGGTATCGTTCCCGATGGTATCAATCTGATGCAGGAGCCTGTGGACGTGTGGGTTCCGCTCGCCCTTGTATCGACGTCGACGCCGCGCTCGCTGCACAACATCAGCCTGGTCGGGCGCGTGCGTGCGGGCACTACGATCGCGCAGGCGGATGCCGAGATTCAGCGGCTCGCAGGTCAGCTCGAGGCTGAGAACACAAACTCGAATTATGGTCGCGGCGCGACGCTACAACCCGTCACGGACGCGCTCCTCGGCGGCGTGCGCACGCGCCTGCTCGTCCTCCTCGGCGCCGTCGCTCTCGTCCTTCTCATCGCCTGCGCAAACCTCGCCAATTTGCTGCTGGCGCGGACCGCAGTACGCCGGCGCGAGTTCGCAGTGCGCGCTGCACTCGGCGCAACGACGACGCGCCTCGCGCGCCAGTTCTTTGCTGAAGGCGCAGTGTTGACGACGGCCGCAGTCATTGTCGGTCTTGTCCTCGCAAGCTTCACGCTGGGTGCACTGGTCGCGCTTGCGCCGGCCGGTCTGCCGCGCGTCGAAAGTGTATCAATAGATGCCACTGTGGTGCTGGTGACGATTGCGGTCGCGGTCGTTGTTGCAGCTGGGTTCGGGCTGCTGCCAATCCACGCAGCACGTCACACAAACCTCCAGGACACGCTGAAGAGTGAGTCGAGTCGCGCGGGCACGCCAGCGCGCGGGCAGGCGCG
>JBBQYT010000321.1:0-4012 GCA_038208385.1 Longimicrobiales bacterium
ATTGCCAAGGCCGTACGCCTTGAACTCGGCCGCGCCCACCTGGAACTTCAGGTTGTCGCAGCGCGTCAGATTGGGCTTCGAGAAGCGCAGGCGAGTCTGACTCGCGCCCGTCGCGATCTCCGCGTTGCGCAGGTACAGTCCGCCCAGCTCCAGCTCCGCCTCGACCGCACCGAACTTCAGCTGCAGGTCGATCGGTATCTGCGGACTCAATGCAACATCCAGGCGACCTACGTTCGACTTCTTGTGATTGCCGCGCATGTGTTTGAAGTCATCGATACCGAGCTTGAGCGATCCATCGTGATACTCGGTCACGGGGCGAAACATGTCGGCGTCGTACTTCAATGTCGCCTTATAGAGCGAGCCTGGCGTGCCGGGCTGAACGTTGAGCTGGCCCGCACCGTATTGCACTTCCACGTCGAGCTCGGTTTCACGGCCCAGCTGCCTTGTTGTCGTAACCGTGCGCCAGTCCTGCTGGGCACTCGCCGGTGTGGCGCGCGCGAGCGTCGCCGCGCTGGCAAAGACAACCAGTAGCATTGGGATCGGCTTACGCATGCGTCTCCTCGGCGTATACGTCGCCGGTGTGCGGATCGCTCGAGAGTCTGACTGTGAGCGGCAGCGAGCCGGCGCGCGAGAGGAGCACTGCACCGAGACCGACCGTCGCAGCTGCCCAAGTCAGCACAATGGCGAGGAATGTGAGCGTGCCGTGGATGAATCCGAGCCATGGACCGGCCATCTGCACGATATCGCCTGCGAGAAACAGTGCGACCAGCAGTCCGAGGCCAGTCAGCATGAAGTAATACGAGTTGGCGCGTGTGAACCATTCGCTTCCGTAGAAGCGACGCTCCGCGAGTGCTTCGCCTGCCGCGTGTGCGACGCCGAGATAGCCGAGCAGTACGGCGCACACGACGGCGACAGGGAAGAGCGGTATCCATGCTAATAGTGCGGGAATGCCGATGATCGAGATCAGCAGCACGATGATCCCGAGAACGAAGACGGGCAGTACGAGAAACGATGCCGCCAGTCCAACGAGTCCTGCACGGAGTGGCGCGCGGCGCGCGGTGTCGGCAACGCCCTCGAGGTATTTGCGGCCGCCGAAGAACACGACGGCGAAGCCAATGCCGAACAGCACTGCGTACGTAATAAGCGTCGCGACGATGTCGGACAGTCCGCGCCAGATGTTGCGGAACGGCCGTGTCCATTCGGCTGATGACGGCGCGATCGGCGGCGCGGGTGCAGCATCGTCCGACTCTTCGTCGAGTTTGCGCTGCAGCTCATCGATGCGTGCGTTCAGTTTGTTGAGTGAATCGCCGCTCGGTGTGCCGGCAGCCGAAGGCGGAAGTGCAGCCGATTGTGCAATGCCTCTGAGTGCTGAGTGCAGGTCGGATCCCGACGCGGGCGGTCTCCAGCCACTGAACAGCGCGGGCAAATCATTCGATGGCGTGTCCATCGCGCGATTCAGAAGGTCGCGCCACGAGCGATCGAGTGTACTGCCGCGTTCGGCTGCTCCGAGGTCCTTGCCGTCGGCCATAATGCGACCGTTGCGGATCGCCATGTCGATACGGCGCCCGTTACTGAGCTCGAGCGTCATGTCGGCATCGTCTTTCGATACCGAAATCTGACTCGACACAATGCCAGGTTTCGCGGCATCTGTCGCCTTCGGCGCAACCGGCGTTTGAGAGGAGGCCGCGCGTGGCGCGAGCGTGAACAGCAGCGAGGCCACGAGGCCCCATGCCGACCGGTTAGAAAGAGTACGAAGCATAGTTCGTATTATCCCGCGTCGTAGAACGGAAAAGGAAGCGGTAGAGAATCCAGACGGACAGAAGCGTCAGTGTGGCGAGTGCTGCGATGACCATCCCGAGCTGACCTACGCCCGCATATGCAATCAGCTTCTGCACGCCCGTACTCAGCAGCAGTGCAGGAGCGCTCGTGAGCAGCTCGCGTCCGGCGTAATCCGCAAACGCGAGGACGACGGCCGTTGCGCGTGTGTAGCCAAAGACGAGCAACCCTTCAATTGTGAGCCACGGCTGCGCGATGATCCACGTTGCAAGCGCCCCTGTCGCAATGATCGGCAACGCGAGGAAAATGGAGGCGAGGGTCCAGCCCATCGTCGATTTCGGCACGAAACGCTTGAAGATCGATGCGACTCTCGCGGGCAGCGGAACGGACAGATTGATGGACGCCATGATGTGCTCGGAGAACTGAACCGACGGCTCCATCAATGGCAGTGATGCGAGTGCGACAAACAGCGAGCGCCATTCCTCGAGCTCGGCCTGACAGCGAGGACACCCTATGACGTGGGAATTGAGCACGGCCTGTTCGGCCTCATCGAGTGTCCCCTCGACGAGCGCCTCTAGTCGTTCCGAGCTCGGGTGCAAAAGTGAATCGTTCAAGATTCAGTCTCCGTGCTGTTCAAGCGACGGTTTCTCCACGTTCGGGTTTCTGACATCCCTACGCCGGCCGCGGACTCAGGGTTTCACGCGTCCAGGTGCGCGAGCCGCTGTCGTAGCTCGTTTCTGGCCCGGTGGATATAGGTTTTCACGGTCCCGAGGGGCACGCCCATGATTTCGGCGATTTCCTCGTAGGGCCGGCCTTCCACGTGCCAGAGGATGATGGCCGTCCTGTACTCCGGCCGTACTCCCGCCAGCGCCTTCTCGATCTCCTCGCCCATCTCCCGGTTAGCGGCGTATTCCTCCGGGTTTTCATCCGTCGAGATCGCGCTCAGCGTGGTGGCGCTGGTCTCCTCCGCATTTGTCGCATGCGGCGATCCATCCAGAGAGAGCGTCTCCGGTGTCTTTTTACGCAGCTGATCGAGCGCGGTGTTGTGTGCGATCTTGAAGATCCAGGAGCTGAACTTGAACGACGGATCGTAGCGATCGATGGCGTTCAGGACCTTGATGAACGTCTCCTGGGCAAGGTCTTCTGCGCGCTCGCGATCGCGAACCAACCTGTAGATGAGCGAAAAGACCGGCCGTTGATAACGGCCGATCAGCTCACGAAACGCCGCCTCTTTGCCACTCCTGGCAAGTGAGACGACTTCCTGGTCAGTTAACGATTTGTAGTCCAATCTCTCCGTGCGGAGCGCGCTCCCCCCGGTTAGCGGTTCCGTTTTCCTTACGCCGTTTTTTGCGTGGCTGTTTCAACTGCAGGGATTAGCGATTAGCGATTAGGGATTAGTTATCCTTCGGCGTTTCGCGATTCCGGTGTACCGCCACAGTTAATCTAATCGCTAATCGCTTGCGGAAGGCCGCACAAACGCCCTACGTTCCTCGCGCTTTCGGAACCCGTAATTTAAACCAGCAGAGGTATTTGCGCGATGTCGGCGACGCCCGCTGCACGACCTTCAGTCCTGCCGTCTCCGGAACAGAAATCGGCGTCCGTACAACGGATGTTCGACGCGATTGCGCCGCGCTATGACCTCCTGAATCACCTGCTCAGTCTGAATATCGACAAGGTTTGGCGGCGTCGTACGATCGCGGAGCTGTTGAAGGGCAGGGCAGCTGGCGGGAGATATCTGGATGCATGCGCCGGTACTCTGGACCTGTCGGTCGCACTCGCGCACGACGGGAATTTTTCAGGCGATGTCATCGCGTCCGATTTTTCGTTTCCAATGTTGCAGCATGGAATCGGCAAGACGGCCGGCGCGCCGATCTCGGTTGCGTGTGCAGACGCCCAGCGGCTGCCGTTCAGCAACGCGACGTTCGATGGTGCGATGGTGGCGTTCGGTGTTCGGAACCTGGCCGATCTCGATGGCGGTCTGGTCGAGCTGCGGCGGGTATTGAAGAGCGGCGGCCGACTTGCAGTGCTCGAGTTCTGCACACCTTCATGGCAGCCATTTCGTGCGGCGTATCTTTTCTACTTCCGGCACGCGCTTCCGCTCATCGGCCGCATGATCTCACGCCACGGTACCGCATACGACTATTTGCCGGCGTCCGTACTGGAGTTTCCGGCGCCATCCGAGCTGGCAACGCGTATGAAGGCTGCTGGATTTTCCTCTGTGCGATGGAGTGTGCTG
>JBBQYT010000322.1:0-4008 GCA_038208385.1 Longimicrobiales bacterium
GCACACAACGGAGCGTGCCGGTTATCCGTGGAGTGTCGTGACGGGCTCGAATGCGCGCGAGCATCGCTTGCTGCCGCCTGCGCCGGGTGCACCTGCGCCGCTCGCAATGCGTGGCTGGATCAAGGACACGGTGGCGGCTGCGCTGCTGAAGCAGGCGGGACTGGATTTCGACCAGCTGAGCAAACAGGCGGAGTCGCGCGATTTCCGGCCCGTGGCGACGGGCATCAACTTCGAGGCGTCTCTCAAGAGCTCGGTGAAGCACCTGCAATCGCAGAACGTCGTCGGTGTTGTGCGCGGCCGCGATCCGGGGTTGAAGAATGAGTACGTCGCGTTCAGCGCGCACTGGGACCATCTTGGCATCGGCCCCGTCGTGAACGGCGATTCAATTTACAACGGTGCGCTGGATAACGCGTCCGGTGTCTCGGATGTTCTTGCGATTGCGCGCGCTGCTGCGCATCGTCCAAGCACGAAGCGCTCGATGCTGTTTGTCTTTGTGACGGCGGAAGAGTCGGGGCTCCTCGGCTCGGAGTATTACGGCGCGCATCCGACGGTGCCGCGCGGCTCGATTATCGCCGCGCTGAACATCGATGGCGGCAACCTGCTCGGGCGCGTGCGCGACCTGAACGTGCTGGGCGATACGAAGAGCTCGCTTGGACCCGGTCTTGCTGCGATGGTGGCGCCGCTCGGCATTACGATCACGCCCGAAGCGCATCCCGAACGCGGATCGTTTTATCGCTCGGATCATTTTTCGTTTGCAAAGGTCGGCATACCGTCGGTATCGGTCGATGCCGGTAATGATTTTGTCGGACGTCCGCGCGAGTGGGGCGAGCAGCAGGGCGAGGATTATACGTCGAAGCGGTATCACCAGCCGTCGGATGAGTACCGCTCGGATTTCGATTTGAGTGGAGCGGTGCAGCTGTCCGAGATCGTGCTGCGTTATGGCGAGCGGGTTGCGAATGCGCCGGAACATCCGGCGTGGAGCAAGGACGCAGAGTTCGGCCCCAGCAAACCGGCCCAACCGTGATGCAATTCTCACTGTCCAGGAACGCGCGAGGATTTTGAGCACGACGTCCCGTCGCACCAACCTGTCGCTCGAGCGCAAGCTGCCGCTGCTGATTGGCACGCTGCTGCTTGGACTCATTGTCACACTGCTCGCGCTTTCCTACCGTGAAGTGTCCGATGCTGCGGTCAACTCGTTGCAGGACCGTCTGAAACAGGTGACGCGCGAGCTGGCGGATCTCGTCACGCGCCCGATACAGGCTCGGATGCAGTACTATCAGCGTGCAGCCGATTTGCCGTCGGTACGGGATCTCATGCGCGAGCCAAGCTCGCCTGCAACGCGCGTACGTGCTGCCAATGAGCTGAAGGCGCTGCACGCTGCAAACGATTCCGTTTTCCCTGCAGAGCTGTGGGACGCTTCCGGCAGGACCGTCGTCTCGCTGGATTCGACGCCTCCATCGCGAGAGCTGTTGCCGGTCGAGCATCGCTCACTCGACGACAAACCCAGCTTCACTCCGTTCGTGCGTGTCGGTGACACCGAGTATTTCTGGGTCTACGCCCCGATTCACGCCCCTGACCAACAGGTCGTCGGCTACCTCGCCCAGCGCCGCAAAATCGGCAATCCGGGCAACACGGCGCACGCGATTCGCGAGCTGATCGGCAGTAATGCTGAAGTCTACTTCACGAACGCCACGAACGGTGGTGACTGGGTCACGCTCAGCGGCAACGTGAGTAAGGCGCCGCTGCAGCTCGATGCGACGCCGTCCGGCGCTGGCGATTACGTGGCGCCCGGCGGAAAGCGTTTCCTGCTGCATCAGACTGCAATTACTGGCACGCCATGGCGCATCGTCGTTCAGAGCCCTGCCTCGGTCGTGCTCGAAAGGCCGCGCGCATTCCTGCGTCGCATGGCGTTCATCTCGTTCCTGTTGCTGCTTGGTGGCGGTGCACTCGCGTGGCTGCTGAGCCGGCAGGTCACGGGTCCCATTGCAAACCTGACGTCGGCTGCGGACGCGCTCGCGCGCGGCGATTACTCGAGACGCGTGGACGTGACACGTAACGATGAGCTCGGCACACTCGCCAGTGCGTTCAATGCGATGGCCGGCCGCATCGTCGACGTCATCGATGACGCACAGGACTCGCGTCGCGAAGCGGAATCCGCAAACCGCGCGAAGTCCGAGTTCCTGGCGACAATGAGTCATGAGATCCGCACACCGATCAATGCGATCATTGGCTACACGGATCTGCTGGACATGGGAATCGCGGGACCGCTGAACGAGAAGCAGCAGTCACACGTCGACCGCATTCGCACGAGCGGGAAACACCTCACCGGACTGGTCAACGAAGTGCTCGATCTGTCGCGCATCGATGCCGGTCAGATGAAGATCGCGCGCGACGCGATCGCTGTGAAGGAGTCCTGCGACACCGCTGTCGCGCTTGTTGCGCTGCAGGCCGCGGCCAAAGGTATCGAGCTGATGCAGACATGCGGCCGCGATGCGTGCTACGTCGGCGATCCGCAGCGCGTGCAACAGATTCTCGTGAACCTGCTCACCAACGCGGTGAAGTTCACACCATCGGGCGGGCGCATCGCAATTACCTGCGCGGGTGGCGTGACGAACGCGCCGTTCATGGATGACTCGGGAATGGGCGAGTGGGTGACCATGACCGTCGAAGACACGGGTATTGGGATTCCGCCGGATCAGCTCGAGCGCGTGTTCCAACCGTTCGTTCAGGCGGACTCCGGTTACACGCGCACGCACGGCGGCGCAGGTCTCGGACTCGCCATCAGCATGCGCCTCGCGCAATTGATGAGCGGACGCGTAACCGTTGAAAGCGAACAGGGCAAAGGATCACGCTTCACACTGTGGCTGCAGTCCGCAACAACCGCATGATTGTGGTGCTGACCTGAATGAATGCACTGCTGCTCGGTGGTGTGCTCTTCGTCGGACTGCTGCTGATTCCGTTCGGGCTGCCCGGCACATTTGTGATGGTGGCCGCAGCAGCGGGGTACGGTCCTCTGACGCACACGAATTCTCCCGGCTGGATCACGGTCGCAGGCGTTGCGGTTCTCGCAGTCGTTGCCGAAATATTCGAGTGGACGCTTGGCGCGAAGTATGCGCGCAAGTATGGCGGCTCGCGGCGCGCTTCGTGGGGCGCAGTGATCGGCGGTGTGGTGGGTGCGTTTGCGGGAGTGCCGGTCCCGATCGTCGGGTCGTTGATTGGTGCGTTTGTCGGTAGCTTTGCGGGCGCGTTCATTGGCGAGCTGACGCGCGGCGCCGGCGGCACAACTGCAACGCGCGTCGCGACGGGGGCATTGCTCGGACGCGTGGTCGCAATTGCAATGAAGAGCGCGATCGGACTTTTCATCGCAGTATGGATCCTCACGGCGGTATTACTACATTAGGGTAGCCCTTCCAATTCTACTCCGCTGCCGGAGTCTGCCATGACGCACGAACGAAAGCTCGCCCGCGCGATCCTCACCGATCCACAATTCTGGGTGCCCGTGTTCGTCCTGGCCGCAGGACTTCTCGTGCTGCACTGGATGCAGTGAGCACGCGCGTTGTTGACGACCCAGCGCGTCTCCGCACACTCCGGCGCGTCGGTATTGCGTGCGGATTTGCTGCTGGCGCCTGGCTCGGCGCTGCCGAAGCACCGACGAAGCTCGTCACACTCGGCATCTCCCCCGTCGTCATCTCGCTCATCATGGTCATTGGTGTGTTCCTGGCGCGCTGGAGCCTGCCTGCGTTGATCCAGGGTACGTCCACGCTCAGAGTCGATGTCCGACACGCGCCGCACCTCATCGTGTGGGCCATCCTCGCCGGATGCCTGTGGGCCGTTGCAAATACGCTCACAGTTTTCGCGATTCGCGACATTGGGCTGAGCATCGCGTTCCCATTGTGGAACAGCAACAGCCTGCTCGGCATTGCGTGGGGCGTGATTTTCTTCAAGGAGCTGCGACGCGCCGGCTGGCAGCGCTGGGTCGGCGTGCTGGGCGGCGCTGTCGTGATGTTC
>JBBQYT010000323.1:0-4004 GCA_038208385.1 Longimicrobiales bacterium
GGTTGCTGCGCCACCACACGGTATCGGAAGATTGATTCGAGACGAGCGCTACGACGGTGAAGTCTATTCCCTCTGCAGCCCTGAGGATGTTCCATGCAGACTCGCCAAATATTTTTTGCCCCAGAAACATTACTCTTCGCAAGCCACCGCTCCCTCGTTTGCCACAGACTTCACCGCGTTACTAACGAGCGGGGCGACGAGACTGTAATAGATGTCATGGCCGGCGACACTGAGGTGCAACAGGTCCGGCGCCGGCAGCAGCAGATCCTCGATCCTGGCTGACGTCAGGGCGATGTGCCGCCGGAAGGCCGTCTCCACATCGATAAGAGTGAGACGACCATCGAACTGCGCAGCGACGGAGCGAACGACGCCGTTATAGGCCTGGTTGCTTTCCTGGTAGCACTTCGTCGTCTCCGGCATTGCTTGAGTGGTGCGGCCGGTGGGGTGATTGGTGTTGAGGAACACCCGACGCGCGCCAAAGGTGAAAGCCCGGTCGACGATCTCGACAAGGTTTGCCTCGAATGCACGCGCACTGACACGCGGATGGCCGCGATCAGATTCCCAATGGTTGCAATCGTTCATCCCGAACTGAACGAGAAGGACGTCGGGGGAATGCGACTGGATGTCGTACGGCATTCTCTCCAACGCCATGCGGGTCGTATTCCCGCTGATCGATGCATTGGTTAGAACCACCTCGCGCTTCAACTCCATCGACAGATCCTCGAGATTCCGCGAGATACGCGGCACCCAACCTTTGTGAATCGAGACGCCCTGCCCGAAGCAAATCGAATCACCAAAAAAAGAAACGCGGACAGGCGCGAGATCAGCGCTCATTGGAGTTTCTGCACGACCACGTTGATGCCGATGGCACGGCGCCGCCACGGCGTGAGGCCGCGGTAAACCGACCCGACTACGCTCCGCAAGCCGCGCAGCACAACGGCGAGCGGGGCCTTACCCGCAGGGATCGGTACCGCTACGCCGAGAGCGCTGCGTGGCGATGTTCGACCGGCCATGACGAACTCGCACACCTTCGCGTTGAATATCCGCTCGAACAACAACCGCAGGGAGGACTCATCGAAGTTGCGCAGATGGATGAAATGGTACGGCGTGTCGGGGTGAAGGTAACTGCTCAGGTCTTCACGGTATGGCACGCGCGCGACGAGTGTCCCGCCGGGCTTAAGAATCCGAAGCATTTCAGCGCACGCCGCATTCAGGTCAAGCACGTGCTCGAGCACATCCGTGCACACGATCACGTCGAACGATTCGCTCTCATAGGGAAGATCCTCGATCAGTGCACAGCACGCATCGATGCCGGCATCGGCTACTCGCTCGAGATAATTGAGACTGATGTCTACACCGTGCCGCTCCATGTCGGGAAGATGGCTGAGCAGCCGGCCCAGCCCGACACCGACGTCCAGAATCCGCGCCCCAGGCTGCGAATACTTCCGAATCAGCGCAATCGTCGTATCCTCCATCTCGCGCCAATCATCTTCCGGAATGAACGGATTCAGGCCGGTCGAGTCGAGCGACCGGAGGTGGTCTGTCGCAATTTCCTCGTAATTGCGGATGAAGTCGTTCGTCTCAATGAAGACCGGAATGTCCCTGTGAAAACGCAGCGGTTGCCGCGTGTATTTTTGTTGCACAGATTTCTCCGACATCCGCCTACCTCAAGCCTCGTTTGATTGCCAGCGCGCGCGGCCCGGCAGACGCGTCCCGGCAATGCGCCACAGCGCCCTCCGCTCATTCTCATTGAGAAAAGCATAAATCATCATCGGCAGCAACGCCGTTCCAATGGCAGTCAAAACGAGCTCGCCGGCGAGTGACAAATCGCGAGGCACAAGATAGGCCGAACCGACGAGCACGTACAGCAGGGCAAATCCGGCTAGCCTCGGCCACTCGTATTGCACTTTAAGGTAGCGGTCTCCGCGCAGCCGGTTCCACAAATATTGAACGACATCCATCATGAAGAGCCCGAGTGCCATGCCGAGGGCAGCGCCCAGATTTCCAAACGCCCGGATCAGGACGACCGTAACGACGACCGAAAAGACTGCCGAGATGCCCTGCACGAGTGTCACAACGTGCAGTTCTTCCGCCATGTACACCGCGGGCAACAGAATCATGAGCACCCCGCTCAAAAGCTGTCCCGTTGCAGACAACCCCACGATCTGATAGGCGTCGTGAAATGGTGCCGCAGTGGCAAGGAGAACAACCGGGCGCGCTGCGATAAAAAACATCAGGCTGAGCGAGCCGCAACCAAGCACGTAGTAGGTCATCACGCGCCCGAACACGCGCGACGCATCGGAACGACGATCAGAAAAGGACAGCGCAAAGGGAAGCCACGAGCTGGAGAACGCGCTGACCAGCAGACTCAGCATCAAACCGAAATTCGCCCCCACGTTGTAAATGCCGGCTGCCCCCAGCCCGGACAGGCGCTGCACGAGATATTTATTGCCGTTCTGCAAAACGAAAAGGAAGAAGAACGCGGGAATCAGCGGCAAACCCAGGCGCAGTAACGCACGTGCAACGGAGCGCTCGATGCGGAAGGCCATCCCCGGAGCCACCAGCGCGGTGGCGAGGATCACACTGACAAGCTGACCCACGAGCTGCCCGTAAACCATGCCGGCAACGCCTGCGTGCCTCGCTACGACGAGAAAAACGCTGAGCCCGATCGACGTTAGAGTTGACATTGTCGACACTACCACGAATGTGCGCGCTCGCTCCTCGAATTGAAGGCAAAGCAGAAACGGCGTCGCCAGTATGGTAAAGCACATGCTGATCATCGTGAGCCGCACGAGGGGTGCGAACTGCGCAGTGCCGAAGGCGAGCTGACTGACCTGGCCCGACGCGGTCAATGCAATCACGAGGAGGAGCGTGCTGCTTATGGCAACAAGTACCACCGCGGTCCAGATCGTTTTCTCTTTGAGACGCTCCTGTCCCGGCTGGAAGTACAGCGCGCCGATGCCGGCTCCCAGACCAAGCGAAAATATCGGCGTAAGCACGAGGTTGATTACGCCCAAAATTGCAGTGACTCCAAAATCCGACGGAGTCAAATACGATGTCAGAACCGGTAACAGAAGCAGGTTCACGGTGCGAGCAAGCACGCTGCCCGCACCGTAAATCAAGGTTGCACGCGACAACCTCGCCACATGTTCTCTCATCAGACCCTGCTCACAGGCACACGCAGCACGACCGGACGCTCACAGTGCATTCAGGCTGTAACATCCATCCACGCCAGCCAGCGTGCCATCGTGCATTGGCAGGCCACGCGCATCCAGTGTCAATCCGAGCAGAAACTCGCGATGCTCCGGCTCGAGTTCCTGGGACGCGATTGCGGCGAATCGCAGCGGAAAATCCGCTACTTCCGCGACTGCCATCGCGGCCCCCAGGAATTTCCCGCTGAACCCGGCTTCACCGACCTCGGTCAGAAATTCCTCCGGCCGGTACACCCGTGCAATTGGACATTCTTCGCCGTCGGTAAATCTGCTATACGCCTCTCTGATCGACATGTTGCGGTAGACGCGGCGTACGACACGTTCGATGTACGCGACATGCAGGTGGAGGTGGAGGCAGTCGTAGTTGTAAACCATGACACGGCACTCACCGCCCGGCTTCAACACGCGATGAAACTCGCGCAGGACAGCAGCCGGATCCGGCACATGATGCACAACGCCTGACGAATGGATGTAATCCACCGAATTATCTTCGAGCGGAAGTGTTGGCACCGACTCGTCGATCTGTTTCAGCTCCGCCCCGATGCCGTGCAGCGCGAGACGTTCGCGGGCGAGTCCGATCGCAGTCGGCGATACGTCCATTCCTATCAGACGTGCCGGCGAGGAGTAGGTGCCTATGCCTACGAGATCGTTGCCCGGCCCGCATCCATAGTCGAGGATGATCTTGCCGTCGAGTCCCGACACGGGCATCAGGTTGATGTAGTCGATGTACTGGCTATTGCGCCAATGGAAATACGTAAGTGAATCGGCCGCGCTCTGGAAGCGTCGACTCAG
>JBBQYT010000324.1:0-3981 GCA_038208385.1 Longimicrobiales bacterium
CGGCGCTGCGTCGGAAGGCTATCCGATCGCGAACCTGAAGGACCTCCCCGCCGGCGACTACTACGTGCAGGCGGTGATGAACGTCTACACGGAGTTCAAGCGTGCGGATGGGCATACGATCTGGGCGCACATGGATCAATGGGAGGGTCAGCGCTGGGCATACGCGCCGGACAACCTGATCAGTACCGCAACGCCGACAAGGGTGCACCTCGATCCGGCAAGAGGATTCGATGTAAAGATTGAATTGACATCGAAGATTCCGCCGATCGACTATCCGCCCGACACGAAGTGGGTGAAGCACGTGAAGATGCAGAGCCCGATGCTGACGAAGTTCTGGGGACATCCGATCTACGTCGGCGCGATCGTTCTGCTGCCGAAGGGCTACGACGAGAAACCGACGCAGTATTATCCGACGGTCTATCAGCAGAGCCACTTCGGACTCGAGCCTGCGTTCGGATTTCACACCGAAATGACGAATGGCGATCGCACGCAGATGGAGCGCCGCAAGAACGCGAAGACTGCGTACGAGAAAGCGACAATCAATGCGGGCGGTGAGAAAGAGACCGGCTACGAGTTCTACCAGGCGTGGAACTCGGACAACTTTCCGCGCATGATCGCTGTCACGCTGCAACATCCAACGCCGTATTTCGACGATTCGTACGCAGTCAATTCGGCCAACAGCGGACCGTACGGTGATGCGATTCTGCAGGAGCTGATTCCCGAGCTCGAGAAGCGCTTCCGCATGATCCCGAAGGGTTACGCGCGCACGCTGACGGGCGGCTCGACGGGTGGCTGGGAGTCGATTGCACTGCAGCTCTACCATCCGGACTTCTTCGGGGGCACGTGGACGCTGTATCCGGATCCGATCGATTTCCGGAAGTACCAGCTGTCGAACATCTATGAAGACGACAACGCGTTCCTCGTGCCGAACGGCGGCTTCCACAAGCCTGAGCGGCCGATGCAGCAGAACTCCGACGGCCAGATGGTCGCGACCATGCGACAGATCAGCATGATGGAGCACGCGTCCGGCACTCGCGGTCGTTCAGCTGCACAGATCGATGTATGGAGCGCGACGTACGGCCCTGTGGGCGCCGACGGCTACCCGCGCCAGCTGTGGGACATGAAGACGGGCAAGATCGATCGCGAAGTCGCGTTGTACATGCGCGACAATGGCTACGACCTGCGCGCTTACGCTGAGAAAAACTGGCCGACAATCGGCAAAAGCCTCGTCGGCAAAATTCACATCTATACCGGCGACATGGACAACTTCTACCTGGCTTACGCGGTCTATCACATGCAGGATTTCCTGGAGAGCACGAAAGACCCGTATTACGGCGGCGAGGTTGTGTTTGGCCGTCCGATGAAGGGACATGGCTGGCAGCCGTGGTCGAACGCCCAGCTGATCCGCATTATGGCCGACCACATCGCGAAGAACGCGCCTCCGGAGGACAACAAGAACTGGCGTCCGACGACTGACTAGCAGCGATTAGGATTAGCGATTAGGGATTAGTCAGATCGCCGTAACTTCGGCAATCCTGAGAATATGAAGTGCCCGGCACCTTTAGAGTGCCGGGGACTTTACGTAGAGATGAACAAAAAAATCGCTAATCCCTAATACCTAATCGCTAATCTTGAGGATGACGTCGATCCCCATGTACAGAAACTTCCAAATTCCGGCGCCGACGCCGAGCCCGAGCTTGTACTTGGACAGGTGATAGACATCGACCATATCGAACGCCGGCATCGACCAGCGTCCGGTCACGCGCAGGCCATCGGGCGTCTGCCACATTTTTAGCGGCACGTCGACCGGATGCACGATACCGTGCAGCTTGATCGTGCCGTGCGCAATGGCATGCGTCGTGTCGCCCCGCTGCAGCTCACCAAGACTATCGATCCGGAACTCCGCGACGGGCGTCATCAGGATCTCGTGCATGAACGAGTCGTGCAGGTGAAAGCCCGTCGACAGGGCGTCGCCCTTCACCGTGATGATTCCGGTTGCCCCGCGCAATGTTGCCGCATCATCAACCGTGACCGTGCCTGCTACGACGTCACCACAAATCGGCAGAACCTTCTTTCTTGGATATAGCGGAATCACCGTGTCGAGCACGTTGGCATCGCCAACGCGCTTCTGCATCGACTTGAGGACGGCCTGCGCCTGCGACATTGCCGCGCCTTCACCCGGTCGCCAATCGGGATCGCGCGTGCACGTCGTTGCCCACAGATGGTTCAGGTGCGGATTCATCTGCCACCATGCAAGGCTCAGCTGGGGCACGACAATGTAGGATGCCTTCTGGGCGGCGAGCGGTGATCCCATGCAGAATATGGCTGCAATGAGGACCAGCCTCTGTCGGCGGCTTCGCCTGGAAATGTGCATTTTTTGAGCTGCTCCGGGAGTGGGTTGCCCTGCTCAGGGACGCGCGTCGCACCGACTTTGTGCTTTACACTCCCGGTGCAGCGTCATGTACACTACAATCATTCCGGTTTTCGTTACCGCAGTCCCACCAGCCCCTTGACCGAGTCCCTCAATTTCCCGGCGTCGAACCCAATGCCGCGGCGGAATACAGTTTCGACGTTGCGAATGTCCCCTGGCGTACTCACAGGGTTGCCGGCGAGGACCACGATGTCGGCCTGCATACCGGGAGCGATCGTGCCGACCCATTTGTCGAACCCGAGAACTTTCGCGCCGTTCGATGTCAGGATCTGGATCGACTGCTCGGGCGTGAAGCCGGCTTCGATCAGCAGCTCGTGATTGCGCTGGTCGCCGTAGCCCGCGACGGCACTCAGGCAGCATGGGTCCGATCCCGCAGCAAGCAGCCCGCCAGCCTTCACGAATGCGCGCTCGAACTCCATCGCCTTCCTGAACGTGACACGGTGAATGCTGTCCGGTGCGGTCTTGCCCTTCTCGTAGTACGCGGCGACCTGCTTCGAGGCGTCCGGATAGAGCACATCGAGGACGCGCTGGTCGAACGGCACGCGACTGGGTGATGAAAGCTCCATTACATCGAGTGTAGACGTCATGCCGACGTGGTGCGCGACCATGTCTTGAATCGTCTTCTGAACATCCGGGCCGTCGATGTCAAGATTCCCATAAATCGCGGAGTCGCCAACCGTCGGGCACTGGTCAGGCTGTTTGCCTGTTGCGTACTCGCTGTTCGTGAGCAGGCCGTGCTCGAGCTGGTCGATACCGAGTGCGACGGCTTCCCGGAACCCGACCGAGCACAAATGCGCAGTCACCTTCACACCATGCTTGTGCGCCTCATCAATCGCTGCACCAAGGTCTGCACGCGAAATCTGCGTGTACGCCTTGAACCATGTCACTCCCTCTTCCGCCCAGTAGCGCACCATACGACGGGCATCCTCGGAGCCACTCAACGGATGCATCGCACCCGGTCCAGGTCCTGATCCCTGCAAATACGGACCGGTAACGACGATCGTCGGCCCTGCAATCAACAGCGAATCCGTTTGACGCTTGAGATTGAGCTCCTGATAAGGATCGACACTCCCCGTCGTGCGGATTGTCGTAACACCCGCAGACAGAAAAAGGCGCGGATAGCTCACGCCCATAAATTTCATTCCGCCATAGTACATGTGGTCGTGCAGACCGATGATGCCCGGAATAATGGTCTTCCCCGTGAGATCGATGACCTGCGCACCGCTCGGGACTGAGACACTCCCGGTCCTGCCGACGGCGCTGACTTTCTCACCCGTAATGACGACGGTCTGGTCGTCCTTTGCCGTCGTCCCGGTGCCGTCGATCACTCGTACATGTGTGAGCGCAACGACGGGTGCGTCTACCGTGACGTATTGTCGGACCACGGACGGAAGAGTGCGCTGCTGCGCATCGAGCGGAAGCGCGAGCGTGAGTGCGGCGAGTGCGCTCGCCAGGCGAAGTCTGTTGTGCATCCGGTTGCTCCGTGCAGGGTGTGCGTTGCAAGACCGTTTATCGTCTATCGTCTATCGTTCTCGACGGGTTACTGATTA
>JBBQYT010000325.1:0-3976 GCA_038208385.1 Longimicrobiales bacterium
TCACCTCACCCAACGATGTGCTGCTCCAAACCGAACGACAACTCCAACAGTACTTCGACGGCACACTCTCGACATTCACAGTGCCGCTCGAAATGGCCGGCACCGAATTTCAGAAAACTGCGTGGACACAGCTCCTCCAGATACCGCCCGGTGAGACCCGGTCCTATGCCCAGCAGGCGATTCACATCGGCAAACCAACTGCAACCCGCGCAGTCGCACGCGCCAACGGCGACAATCGCATCGCCATCATCATTCCCTGCCACCGCGTCATCGGCAGCAATGGCAGCTTGACGGGCTACGGCGGCGGTCTCTGGCGCAAGAAATTCCTGCTCGAGCACGAGCAGCGATTTGCGCCTGCTTTTTCAATGACAATGGAGCCCTGACCGACTCGCCGTATACACGGTCGCATACATGCACCGCCGCAACGCCATATATAGCTTGCTATAGACCCACATTCACTGTATGCTCGTTCCGAGTTTTGCAGGCAATCCGGTGGTCACTTTTTCAACCCTCCCTGAGCTCCACCGCCTGAGTCAGCAAGACGAGCTTCCAACCTGCCTGGCACTTTGCCGCATGAATGCGTTCTGTTGCGCGCATGCTGCGGTCGCGCTTCATCATACTCTTCCGAAGAGCATCGAGGTGGTCCATGACGAAGTCACGGGGCGTAGTGATCGCGTTTGGCGTTCTTGCAGTCGGCCTGGTCGTCGGCTTCAGGCCGGCGGTGTGGTCCGGGGTGAATTGCGGGAAGCTGGTCATCAATGGATTTCGACCGATTGCGGAAGACCGGGCGCACCGCTTTCTCGGTAAGGTGCAGAAGTACACGGCGATTTGCCGTGGCGGTGACAGGCCACTGGCCACGGCCTCGACGCCGTGGGTTGACTGGTCGAACTACTGGGGTGCAGGCGATGAGTCTTCTGCGACGCCATACACCAGTCTGTTGCCGAGCCATCTGAATCCGGATTCACGCGGCATCGATGGCGCGCTGCTCGACCTCGAGTATCAGCGCATCGAGCTGATCAAGTTCAATCTTTTCGACAATGCGACGTTCGAAGATTACGTGCGCGGCGGCAACGATCGCGGCAAGAAGGTTGGTGGCCGTGCAGTCAAGGTATGGAATTCATTCCGGCTGCCGCCGGAAGATCCAAACTATGCAGCGGTCGGTGGCCCGGGCGCGCAGGTTTGTAAAGGCGAGCTCATCCGCGGTCGTACGCTCACGGGCATATGCAACGATGTCTTCAATCCGCTCATTGGTGCATCGAATCAGTTGTTCGCGCGCAATGTGCAGTTCGATGAGACATTCCCCGACCAGGGCCGTACGGAGCTGACGCGCAACCGTCATGCAGGCCGGATCAGCCTGATGCAGCCGGATCCGCAGGTCATCAGTCGTGTTTTGTTCACGCGTCCACAGTCGAATCCTGCGGCGTGCAACGCAGGCCAGGGGCTTCCCGGATCGGCTGTGCAAGCCAATTGCGATTACATCAAGGCGCCGTTCTTCAACGTGCTCGCCGCGTTCTGGATTCAGTTCATGACGCACGACTGGTTCAGTCACCTCGAGGAAGGGCACAACCAGCCGGCGTTGATCGATGCGGGCTGCAAGACGAAGCTCGATGGCGGCAGGTATCGCGCGTTGACACCGGGTGAAGTCGCGCAGCTCGGCTGTCGTCCCGATGACAAGGTTGATCCTGCATACATCGCGCAGAACGAGCCCGCACCGACGTTTACTGCGGATGGCCAGACGTATGCGTCCCGCGCGCCAAAGACAATGAAAAACACAAACACGGCGTGGTGGGATGCATCACAGATTTCTGGCTTCGACGCAACATCCGCACAGCGCGTGAAGCGCGACCCGAGAGATCCTGCAAAGCTCTTGATGGTACACGTCGGCAACCGGAACACTGCTGGTGAACGCCAGGGTTATCTGCCGCTATTCCAGCCCGGCGATCCGATCAATCCCGCGTGGGCAGGTCAGGAAGCCGCTGCTTTCCCGGACAATTTCTCGATCGGAATGAGCTTCTACCACAACGTGTTCGTACGCGAGCACAATTTGTTTGTCGACAAGTTCCGTGAGATTGCTGCCCGGAATCCGAACGACGATTCGGGTCTGCGCGATCCCGCGAATCCGGATCATGTCATCACATACAAGGAGGTGAAGCCCGAGGAGCTTTATCAGGCGGCGCGCCTCGTCATAGCGGCGGAGATTGCCAAGATCCACACCATCGAATGGACCACACAGTTGCTATACGATGAACCGCTGTACAAGGGCATGAACGCAAACTGGTTCGGCCTCGTCCGGCAAAAGGAAGCGTTGAAGGGAGTTCTCGGGCATGTCGCCGTTGACAAGTATGGCCACTCGATCACTGACACGGACGCGACGCAGTGGTATTCGGTCTTTGCATCGGGCGCCGGCATCTTCGGCATCGGCAACACGCATTACGAAGAAAAGCCCGGCTTCCTCGGTTTCTTCAAGCAGGGCAAGGACATCTGGAGCATCAAGGATCCGAACGACCTGAACCGTGGCGTCAATCACTTTGGCTCGCCGTTCAACTTCCCCGAAGAATTCATTACCGTCTATCGCCTGCACGCCCTCGCGCCCGATCTGATTGAATTCCGCGAGATCAATCAGCCCAATTCGATCGAGCGCAAAATTCCCGTCATCGAGACATTCCGCGGCAAGTCTGCGGCGGCAATGGAGGACGGCGGCATCGCGAACTGGGCAGTGAGCATGGGGCGCCAGCGTCTCGGCGTACTCACACTGCAGAATGATCCTGCATTCCTGCAGAACGTGCCGATGCCGCGTCTCAACACGAAGACCAACACGATCGATGTATTAGCGCTCGACATCATTCGAGACAGAGAGCGCGGCGTTCCGCGCTTCAATGAGTTCCGCCGCCAGTACGGTCTCAAGAGCCTGACTGGCTACGATGACTTTGTGAACCAGCACCTCGCGAAGAACGATCCGGAGCGCACGCGCGAAGAGGCGTATGTCGGCAAGCTGCGCGAGGTCTATGGAACGCACAAATGCGATGCCTCCAAGCCGATCACAGCCTCGCAGGTCGATGCAAACGACCAGCCGATCAACGACTGTCTCGGCCATCCGGACGGCTCCACCGTCGACAACATCGAAGACGTCGACGTCGTCGTTGGATTCCTCGCCGAATCCACACGCCCGCACGGTTTCGCAATCTCCGAAACGCAGTTCACAGTGTTCATTTTGAACGCTTCGCGACGTCTCTTCAGCGATCGTTTCTTCACATCCAGCTTCCGTCCCGAATTTTACAGCACGCTCGGCGTGGAATGGGTGACCAACAACGGCCCTGATGGCAGGATGATGGAGAAAGGCCGGCCGAACGGACACGAAGATGAAGTTACACCGCTCAAGCGCGTGCTGCTCCGGACAATGCCGGAGCTGCAGACCGAGCTGAACGGCGTAGTCAACGCATTCGATCCGTGGGCCCGCGATCGCGGCAATTACTACTCGCTCGACTGGAAGCCGCGCCCCGGCGCAGAGAACGATCCGGCATTCAGGAAATAGCGCAGGCGACTCGAAGGAGGCACAATGTCGGAAACCGAAAAGCCGGAGCCGCAACCATCGGGGAACGGAGATGGACCATACACGTTCAACGAAGTGCTGCTCGACGAGATACGGAAGCTGCGCCCGAACGTGGAGGAGTTTCACCAGATCCACGCGGAGCCGTTTACAGACCCAATGCAGCCGGCCATCGACAAGCAGCGTAGATCGCACAACCTGAAACAGATCTACGGGCACATCTACTCGCTCGACAAATGGGACGACGAAAACATCGCGCCACTGTCTGCGTTGTGCCTTTCCGGCGGCGGTATTCGCAGCGCGACGTTCAACCTCGGCGTCATTCAGGGCCTGGCACGCATTGGCTGTCTCGACAAGTTCGATTACCTGTCGAGTGTGTCGGGCGGCGGTTATATCGCCGGGTGGTTGAAGGCATGGATGCGGAGGCGT
>JBBQYT010000326.1:0-3972 GCA_038208385.1 Longimicrobiales bacterium
GTGATTACAGAATCGTTCAAATTGCAGTTTCTACTGGTGGGAATGCTTCCGATCCGGGGGACCGAAGCATAATATGGGCCCTGTCTTAACCCACAAGCCTCATCAGAGCACGATGGGTTCCCTCCAGCAGAGCGTCGTAACACCATGGATCCGGTTCTCCGCGTTGAAGCGATCGTAAAGACATACCGGTCTGGTGCCGTAAAGGCGCTGGATGGTGTGTCGCTCGACGTTCAGTCCGGTGAATGCGTCGCGCTGGTTGGCGAGAGTGGATCCGGCAAGTCGACGTTGCTGCGCTGCTTCAATCGCATGGTGGAGCCCGACGCGGGGACGGTCTTCGTGAACGGCGCTGATGTAATGAAAACGTCAGCGGTCGCTTTGCGACGTCACATTGGCTATGTCCAGCAGGATGGCGGTCTTCTGCCGCACTGGACCGCCGCACGCAATGCGACGCTGGTGCCCTGGCTGAACGGCGTGGCCTCCGCGGACGAACGCGGCACGCACGCACTCGCGCTCGTTGGCCTGCCTGCGGCTTCATTCGGCGCGCGTTATCCACTCGAGCTTTCCGGCGGCCAGCGCCAGCGCGTCGCAATTGCACGCGCCATTGCAGACGAGCCACAAGTGCTGCTCATGGACGAGCCGTTCGGCGCGCTCGACGCCATTACGCGCGCAGACCTGCAGCAGGTTTTTCTGGACCTGCGCAAGCGCATCGGGACGACCACCGTGCTGGTAACCCACGACATGAATGAAGCGACACTCCTGGCCGACCGCATCGTCGTAATGCGCAGCGGTCGCATCGAACAGAACGCAGCCGCGCACGACCTGCTGAACGCTCCCGCCACAGAGTACGTTGCAGAATTGCTCCGGCGCGCGCGCGTGCGAGCATGACGATTTTCTTATCCGCGCTGCTGCTGATGTCGAACATTCAATCAGCACCACCGCCGCAGGCGATGACGACGCAGCCGCCCGTGGTCGTTGCCTCCAAGCCGTTCGGAGAGTCGTACCTGCTCGCTGAAATGTTTGCGCAGCTGCTTGAGCAGCGCGGCATACCAGTGCAACGGCGTCTCGGACTCGGCGCAACCGAAATTGCGTTTGAGGCACTGCGCAGCAACTCCGCTGACATTTATCCCGAATACACAGGGACAGGTCTGATCGCGATTCTCCACGCCACGCCGTCGAGCGATGCGCGTGAAGTCTTCCGCACCGTCTCGCGCGAGTTCCAGACGCGCTGGGGCCTTGTCTGGATGCCGCCGCTCGGATTTCAGAACACGTACGCAATCGCTGTTCGAAAAGGAACTGCAGCGCAATACAACCTTCGCACCCTCACAGACCTCGCCCACGCCGCACCATCGCTCACGGCGGGATTCA
Source organism: Longimicrobiales bacterium (assembly GCA_038208385.1). Lineage (GTDB taxonomy): Bacteria > Gemmatimonadota > Gemmatimonadetes > Longimicrobiales > RSA9 > JBBQYT01. The sequence goes on from JBBQYT010000326.1 coordinate 1,366, forward strand.
GTCCCGACTTCATTGGCCGCTCGGACGGCCTGCCCGGACTCGCACAGCACTACGCCATGCATTTCCGCGACGTGCGATCATTGCTGCAAGCGATCAAATACCAGGCGCTCGCACAATCGAAAGTCGATGTCATCGATGGCTACTCCACAGACGGCGCCATCGCACGGTACGATTTTGTCGTGCTGCAGGATGACGGAGGCTTCTTCCCGCCCTACGAGGCATCAGCACTGATGTCTGCGCGTGCCGCGCGACGGCCCGATGTCGTTGCAGCACTCGCGCCTTTGAGCGGAAAACTCGACGAGCACACGATGCGCGCATTGAACGAACGCATCGAGGTTCAAAGCCAGGACGTCGCGGTTGTCGCGCATGATGCACTCTCGCAGCTCGGATTGCTGTCCGGCCAGCCGACCACTCGTGTAACGCAGCACGACACCGCAAAAGAAGGGTTGCCCAGCTACCTCTGGTCCCGGCGCAGTGAGCTTGCACGCCTTACCCTTCGACATCTGATGCTCGTCGCAGTCTCGCTCGGCGCTGCCATCATCATTGCGGTACCCGCGGGCGTTGCACTCGAGCGCGCACGAGCGCACGCCGAGCAGGTCATCCGCGCAGTAGGCGTGCTGCAAACACTGCCGAGCATCGCGCTGCTTGCATTCATGATTCCACTGCTCGGGATCGGCGTGCTGCCGGCCCTCGTGGCACTGGTGTTGTATTCGCTCTATCCGGTCATGCGCAATACATACACAGGCGTGCGCGACGCTGCCCCCGACGCCGCGCTCGCCGCGGAAGCACTCGGCATGACACCGTGGCAGTCGCTTTATCACGTGCGTCTGCCGATTGCCGCGCCCGTCATAATGGCCGGCATTCGGACTGCTGCGGTCATTGCCGTCGGTACCGCAACGCTCGCAGCATTCATTGGCGCCGGCGGTCTGGGCGATCCGATCGTTGCAGGCCTCGCACTCTCCGATACGCGCATGATTCTGTCCGGCGCAATTCCGGCCGCACTGCTCGCATTGCTCGTCGATGGCGCACTCGCGCTCGTAGAGAAAGGCATCGCGCCGCGGGGTATGAGCTAGATGAGCGTTGAATACTCGGGACGAAATGCTGATGAAGAGGTCAGCCAGCTGCGGAATCGCCTGGCGAAAGCTGCGCTGTTTCTATTTGGTCTTGTTTGCGTCGGCGTGTTGGGCTACAAGATCATCGCACCGGAATCTTCCTGGCTCGATGCGCTCTACATGACAGTCATTACCCTCACCACGGTCGGCTATGGCGAGGTGATTGATATCGAGGGGAGTACGGGCGGGCGTGTTTTTACAATGATCCTGCTGGTGGTCGGTGTTGGTGGCGCGGCGTATTTCGTTTCAACAGCGACGGCGTTTGTCGTCGAAGGACAGCTCGGTCACGTATTCTGGAGACGTCGCATGAAGAAGGAGATCGGGCAGCTGAGCGGTCACTATATCGTATGCGGCTCCGACGAAGCAGCCGTGTACGCTACGCAGGAGCTGCTCTCGGTACGGCGCGAAGTCGTCGTCATTTGTGATGAACCAGGGCGTATCGAGCAGGTGCGCCGCAACCTCGTCGACGTACCAGTATTGATCGGCGATCCCGGCTCGGATGACGTATTGCTCGAGGCAGGCATCGAGAGAGCCGCTGGTGTGATCGCGTCGACTACCGAGACGAAAGACAATCTCATCATCACGCTGACAGCGCGCCAGCTGAATTCACGCCTCCGTCTGATTACGCGCGTCGCAGACGTAAGCTCGGAGCAAAAGGCCCGCAATGCAGGCGCCGACGCAGTGGTCTGCCCGAACTACTCCGGCGGACTACGCCTCGCCTCCGAGCTGGTGCGTCCGACGGTAGTCAGCTTCCTCGACATCATGCTCCGCGACCGCGACAAGAATTTGCGTGTCGATGAAGTCGCACTCGGACCGGATTGTGCCGCGATCGGAAAGTGTATCGATGATCTGCAGCTGCGCGATATCTCCAACGCGCTGCTGCTAGCCTGCAGAATGAAGGATGGACGGTGGGTCTACAATCCGCCGGGGACAATGGAGCTGACGCCGGACATGACACTCATTATGATGGGGTCGCCCGATGATGTGCAGGCCGTGCGCGCATGCGTCGCAGGACCTGCACTGTCCCCGGTCGCTGCCCTCTATTCGGACGCCACGAACTTGTAAACCTTGCCGGCGTCCGTCATCACGTACATCTCGTTGGACGAATCCTCGCCGAACGAAAGGATGCCGCCGATCGAACCGAGAGACCAGTCGCGCTGCTCCGTGACCGCACCGTTGAAGACCTTGATGCTGCGGATAAAGCCCGAGCAGTAATCGCCATAGAAATATAGTCCCGCGGCTGATATCGCGATTGAGCTGCCTCGATAGACAATCCCGCCCGTAATTGAGCAGCCCTGCGCGTGGGGATACTCGAGTAGGGGCGTTGTGAGTCCGGCCTGGTTGCACGTCGATGCGTTGTAGCAGTGCATCCCTTCCATGATGTTCCAGCCGTAGTTCGCCCCCTTTGTCGTTGCACCGATAACGTTGATCTCTTCGTATTGATCCTGTCCAACATCAGCGATAAAGAGAGATCCCGCAGTGCGGTCGAAGGCGT
>JBBQYT010000327.1:0-3964 GCA_038208385.1 Longimicrobiales bacterium
CAATGGCTGGAAGCTCGCGCTCGATGTCAGGAGTCCTGCATAAGCCTGTTGACGATCACCGCGCCGTCGCACGAGCGATCAGAATCGACGATGCGATCTGAGCCGGCGGAATCGCCAGCAGCGCGACTGGAACGCCGCTGACGGCAAGCAGCACACCCGCACCGTAAATTGCACTCGAAGCCAGAGCTTCCTTCCAGTAACTCCCCTTCCGCCTGTTGGCGAGGTGTACGCCGAGCGGAATCGTGAGGGACATGCCGATGCCGCCGCCCTGCAATGCCTCCCTCAAATTGCAATCGTCGTTCGTACACTCCTTCAGGCTCCCAATCTTTTCGCCGATGAACACGCCCGCCACCAGGCCGGCCGCGCCGAACACAACACCACTCGCCGCTAGAATGGGAATGGATCGTTCGCCGCTCACGCGTAGAGTCGCAGCTTCCCGTCGTGTGTGTGCGGGCGCGAAGTGCGATGCCGTCGATCGTTGAGCGTCAAGCGACGTGGGAAACGTCAATGGCGCGGTGAGCGCGAGTGTGAGAACAAGCACGCGCAGGTTTCCTTTTGTCATCGCTTGCAATCTCTCCAGAGTGAAACTGCGCGTGCGTCGCGACCGTACGTTGGAGGTCGGGATACACCGGTGATGGCCGCAGCGTTCGAATATGGTCACAGTGTTCGAAAATGGGCAAACGGTATCCGGGAATGGAGCAGTACTGCGCTATTTGATCTGTGCGGGATTTGTGAAAATCCTTGTCGCACAACAAACCCGCGCAATGTGAGCGAACGGCACGCGGCTTCCCTAAGACTGTATCGGCAGCAGCACGCCGTTCGAAAGAATTCGCAAGGAGAACAATCGTGGCAACGTCGTATCGGATGCGCACACTCCGCAGGGTGAGTCCCCTGCTGATCTCGGCGCTCATGGCGCATGCAGTCGAGGCGCAGGAGCGTTCGATTCCATCGCAAACATCACCGGCGGCACTCTCGCTGGATGATGCTATCTCGCTCGCGCGTGAGAACAATCCGGTCTTCTTGCAGACGAAGAACGACGAGTCAGATGCGTACTGGGCAGTGAAGGAAGCGTACGGCCAGCTCGTTCCGAGCGCGGGCGTCGGCACGGATTTCAGTTATCAGGCTGCCGGTACGCCGCGCCTCGGGTTTTTCACGGGAAGCGATCTCGGCATCGGCAAGACGCCCGCGTATCTGAGCTCGGACTATTCCGTCGGCGTGCAATACACCCTGTCGGGTCGCACACTCTATGCGCCGACACAGGCAAAGAGTAATCGTCGTGCGACGATTGCACGCACAGAAGCCGCCGGCTTCCAGCTCACCTCCGATGTCACCCGCATGTACCTCGCCGTCTTGCGGGCGCAGGATGCCGTAAAGCTCGCACAGCAGGAGCAGGCGCGCTCGATCGAGAACCTGAAGCTCGCGAATGCGCGCGTGACCGTCGGCGCTGCAATTCCGCTCGACGCAAAGCAGGCCGAAGTCGATAAGGGCCGTACCGATGTCACGCTCTTGCAGACGACAAGCGACTTGAAGACGGCGAAGCTCCGCCTCATGCAGCAGCTCGGCCTCGACATGACACGCGATGTTCAGCTGACATCGAACTTTACCGTCAACCCGATGTCCTACACGGAAGATGACCTGCTCAAGCGTGCGATGGACATGCACCCGACGCTGCGCGCATTGCGCGCTGCAGAAGACGCGTCGAAGGCCGGTGTGAAAGTCGCACGCACGCAGTATCTGCCGACCCTGAATTTCAGTGCCGGTTTGTCCGGCTACTCCCGGCAGGCATCGGACGCACAGTACCTGGTGGGCCAGGCCCGCACGTCATCGCTCGGACAGATGGCGGAGTGCGAGCAGATGAACGCGATCAGTGCCGGACTCAAGACGCCGTTGCCCGGATTCCCGCAAAACTGCTCGAGTCTGGCCTTCACGCCGGCCATGGAGCAGCAGGTCCTCGCCAACAACCGTGCGTTCCCGTTCAACTTCACGAGGCAACCCTGGTCGGCGGCGTTCAGCCTTAACCTGCCGGTCTGGAGTGGGTTCACGCGGGAGCGGAACCTCGAGACCGCGCGCGTGCAGGCCGAGGACTCGAGGCTCCGGGTTCGCGCAGAAGAGCTGCAGCTGCGTGCGGACGTCGCCGCCGCTTACGAGACAGTTCAGACAGCCCAACAGAGCGTGGCCCTTCAGGACCGCAATCGTCTTTTAGGCGATGAACAGCTCAAGCTCGCCCGTGAGCGCTACCGCGTCGGTCAGGCAGCCTTCCTCGAGCTACGCGATGCCGAAACGACAAAAGCCCGGGCCGATCGCGACTATCTGTCGGCACTGTACTCGTACCACGAGAACCTGGCCGCCCTGGAGTCGGCCGTCGGGCAACGCCTGACACAAACGACCCCGGCGCCGAGATAGATTGCTGCGCGACAGCAACTGTAAAAGTGCAGGCCGGGTACCCCTGACCCGACTGCGCATGTGCCTCCGCAACCGGTCCACTCTCTCCCGGTTGCGGAGGTTTTCTTTTGGGGTCCCTCCCGTGTCCGCTTGAACGAGAGAGGTCTCTCCGGTAGCTTCCAGCCCTATGAAATCACCCGCGAAAGTAGCTGTTCCAGCCTCAAAAGAGGACGACTCGCAGAAGCAGGGCGTCGATTTTGTCCGGGCCCTCGTGGCGGATGACATGCATGCCGACAAGTTCGGTGGGCGCGTCATCACGCGCTTTCCGCCCGAGCCGAACGGCTTTCTGCACATCGGCCACGCGAAGTCCATCTGCCTGAATTTTGGCATCGCGGAAGAAAACGGCGGCTACTGCAACCTGCGTTTTGACGACACGAACCCGGAGACCGAGGACGCCGCGTACGTCGAGTCCATCATGGAGATGGTGAACTGGCTGGGCTTCGATTTTACCGACCATCTCCATTTCGCGTCCGACTACTTCCCGCAGATGTACGAGTACGCCGAGCAGTTGATACGCGACGGCAGGGCGTACGTCGACAGCTCGAGCGATGAAGAAATTCGCGAGATGCGCGGGACCGTCGTGCAGCCGGGCACACCAAGTGTGTATCGCGATTGCAGCATACAGGAGAACCTGGACCTGTTCCGGCGCATGCGTGCGGGCGAGTTCCCGGATGGCGCGCACGTGCTACGCGCGAAGATCGATTTGACATCGACGAACATGCTGATGCGCGATCCGTTGTTGTATCGCATTCGGCACGCGCATCATTACCGCACCGGCAGTCAGTGGTGCATTTACCCGCTCTACGATTATGCTCATCCGATCGAGGATGCGATCGAGTGCGTGACTCATTCGCTGTGCACGCTCGAGTTCGAGAACAACCGCGAGATCTACGACTGGACCGTCGAGAACGCGCCGGTGCCGTGCCGTCCTTATCAGACCGAGTTTGCCCGCCTGGTTCTGGACTACACCGTGTTGAGCAAGCGGAAGCTGCTCGAGCTCGTGCGTGACAAGGACGTCGATGGCTGGGATGATCCGCGCATGCCGACGCTGGCCGCCATGCGTCGGCGCGGAGTCACTCCCGATGCGATCCGCACCTTCTGCGACCTGGTCGGCGTCACGAAGTCGAACAGCCGTGTCGACATCGGCAAGTTCGAGTACTGCATTCGCGACGACCTGAATCAGAAAGTGCCGCGCGTGCTCGGCGTGCTGAAGCCACTGCAGGTCGTCATCACGAACTATCCGGAAGGCCAGGTCGAAGAGCTGGACGCGCCATACTACCCTCACGACGTGCCGCTCGAAGGATCGCGCAAGCTGCCGTTCTCACGCACGATCTACATCGACCACGACGACTTCATGGAAGACCCGCCGAAAGGCTATTTCCGTCTATCGCCCGGCGCCGAAGTGCGTTTGCGCTACGCCTACATCATCAAGTGTGACGAAGTCGTAAAGAACGCCGCTGGCGATGTGATCGAGCTGCGTTGCACCTACGATGCTGCAACCCGCGGCGGTGCTGCTCCCGAA
>JBBQYT010000328.1:0-3961 GCA_038208385.1 Longimicrobiales bacterium
TGCATGCACGCGTGCGCGAAGATATTGAGACGCTCGACGAGCTGCTTGCCGAGCTGACCGTCGGCGAAACGTACTTTTTTCGGGAAGAGGGACAATTCGACTTCATGCGTCGCGTGGCCGTCCCGCAATTGCTCGCGGGCCGCACCGATGACCGGGTGTTGCGCGGCTGGAGCGCCGCCTGCGCGTCGGGTGAAGAAGCATATTCTCTTGCGATCACACTGCGCGAATCGGCGCCGAACGTGGCGCGCCACATCATCGGAACCGATGTCTCGCGCCACCGCCTGCGTACCGCGCAGCGCGGCGTTTACAAGAACTGGTCGCTGCGCGGTGTGAGTCCCGAGCGTGTTTCTCGGTATTTCACAAAGCACGCGGCTACGCATCGACTGATCGACATCGAACGGCAAGGGGTTGAGTTCCGGTATCTGAATCTCGTCGAGGACGCATACCCGTCGATTGCGAGCGCGATCTGGGGCATGGACATCATCATGTGCCGGAACGTGCTCATCTATTTTGACGTCCTGACAATTCAGATGATCGCAGCGCGCCTGCTCGATTCGCTGACCGATGATGGCTGGCTGTTTCTCGGCGCTTCCGATCCCGCAATCTCCGATTTTCTTGCATGCGATGTCGAGCTGACGGGAGCAGGCGTCGCGTATCGCCGTCCGCACGGTCGCACGCCGCAGTTCCCGCGCTATGAAGCGCCTGCACTTCCGTACGTTGCCGCTGCGCTCGAGCCACCCGTGGAATGGCTGCCGCTCGCACCGTCGCCGGCGCTCGAATCGGTTTTGCCGCCCGCAGCCGTGGATGCCTCATCCACTTCTCCTGCAGGCGATGGCAGCGCGGACGATGTCGAGCATGCCTACTCCGCACGCGATTACGCCCGCGCAGCGGAGCTTGCCCGCAAGGCTGCCGACTCCGGCAAGGCCAACCTTCAGACGTCGATCATTCTCGTGCGCGCGCTCGCAAACGAAGGGCGGCTGATGGAAGCGGGCACCGCATGCTCGACTGCGCTCGAGCAGTACGGCACATCGGCAGAGCTCATGTATCTGCACGCAGTGTTGCTCGCGGAAGGTGGCCAGCATCGCGAGAGCGTGGATGCTTCACGCCGCGCGCTGTATCTGGATCGCACACTCATCGTCGCGCAATTGTTGCTCGGGAGCGAGCTCGCGAAGCTTGGCGATCACACGAGCGCAGTGCGCGTCCTCAGCGCCGCAGAGCGTGCGCTCGCAACGCGCGACCCGAACGCAATCGTGCCCGCATCCGATGGCGAGCCTGCAGGACGCCTGCGTGAGATGGCGCGCGTGCAGCTGAAGCTCATCGACGCCCGGAGCGCCTGATGGATACCGCGTCGCAAAACAAGCTCGAACAACGTGCCCGCGAGCTCGCCCGCGTGCCAACGGCGCAGGAGGCGGAGGAGCACATCGAGCTGCTCGTGTTCCGCATGGGCGGCGAGCGCTTTGCGCTGGAAACGACATCGCTCGTCGAAGTGTTTCGTGCGCGCGAGCTCGCGCGTCTGCCACGAAGCGAGGCGCCATTTTTCGGAGTCACCGTATGGCGCGGGGATCTGCTTCTACTGCTCGACCTGCGTGCGCTGTTATCGCTTCCAATGTCTGCGGAAGACCAGTTGACACACGTGGTCGTATTGAGGACGGATCGCTCGGCGCTGGGATTGTTGATGGAGCTGGAGCGTGAAATCGTGTCGGTCCCGGCTTCGGAAGTGCGGGAAGTGGCCGAGACAAAAACATACGTGCGCGCAATCACTCGATCGGGTCTGCAAATCCTCGACCCGGCGGCGTTGTTGCGTCTTTAAACAGGGGGCATTGTGAACTGGACCGTGAATCGTCGCATCGCTGCCGGATTTATCGGCAGCCTCCTGCTGATGCTCGCCATTGCATTGATTGGAGTGAATGCGCTGCGAAAGTCGCGTGCTGCTGCTCAAGGCGCGCTTGTGGAGCAGGCTCGCAATGAGGCGGCAGTTGAAGTCGGAGACGCATTCGATGCATCTCGTCGATTCCATCTTTTGTACACGCTGCGCCGCTCGCCTGCGTCTATTCAGCAAGCGGATTCTGCCGTCGCCGTGGCCAGGAGTGAAATGGTTCTGTTGCGGGATTCAGCGCAAGCAGCCGCTTCACGCGAAACGTGGGTCAAGGCGCTCGCAATGCTCGAGGATTGGCAGGTCGTTGCAAAGCGCTCGGATGCTACAGGCGCCGAGGACAGTTCGGCGATTCGAACGGGCGACGCTCTGTCGCAGGTAATCGATCGCAGTGTTGACATCGAACGGAGCGCTACCCGTTCTGCGGTTGCCACCTCCAACCAGGAGTCGGAACGGGAGGAACGCCTTATCTGGATTGCGACGGCCCTCGCACTGATTGTCGGCACCGTCTCGGCATATCTGCTGAGCCGCAGCATCGTGAGACCGCTGCAGCACACGACAACCGTGCTCGCTTCCAGTGCTGCAGAGATTCTCGCGGCGACCACGGAGCAGGCAGCGGGCGCATCGGAGTCGATGGCTGCGGTATCGGAAACGGCGGCAACCGTCGATGAAGTTGCGCAGACTTCCGAGCAGGCATCGCAGCGCGCGCGCGAGGTTGCCGAAAGCGCACGGCGTGCCGCCGAGATTGGCCAGACCGGCCGTCAGGCAGTCGAGGCGTCGATGACCGCAATCGCCGGCGTAAAGGAGCAGGTACAGTCCATTGCTGACAGCATCCTGGCTCTCGCGGAACAGGCGCAGGCAATCGGTGAAATCATCAGCACCGTGGATGACATCGCGGAGCAGACAAACCTGCTTGCATTGAATGCGGCGATCGAAGCTGCGCGGGCGGGTGAGGAGGGGCGCGGGTTTGCGGTGGTGGCGGCAGAGGTGCGCAGTCTTGCCGAGGAGTCGCGCAAGGCCACCGTGCAGGTGCGCCAGATGCTCGGTGAGATCCAGCGCGCAACGAATGCAGCGGTAATGACTACCGAAGAAGGCACCAAGCAGGCAACGTTCGGCGCAAAGCAGGCAACGCAGGCCGGTGAGACGATTCGCGCGCTCGCCGAAGCCGTTGCGGACGCGGCTCGCGCCGCGACACAGATCGTCGCGTCCGCAGGCCAGCAGGCAACCGGCATGGCCCAAATTCGCCAGGCAATGGTCAACATTCAGGAAGCGACGCACCAGAATCTCAGTGCAACGCAACAGACGGAGCGCGCCGCGCAGGATCTCAATCGCCTTGGCGGTGACCTGCTCGCGCTCGTTGGGTCCGACGGCACGCGTTCCGCATCACGTCCTTGATGAACCGGGAAGATCTCGCACAGCGCCTGCGCGCGGCATTCCTCGAAGATCTCGAGGAGCAGCTTCGCACAGTCGAGGTGGAATTGCTGAAGCTCGAGCAAAGTCCGGGCGATGAGCCTGCGCTCAAAGCACTGTTCCGCGCGTTCCACACGCTGAAGGGCGGAGCGCAGGCTGCAGGCGTTACCGAAATCGAGTCCGCAACGCACGTGCTCGAGTCGCTGCTCAGCGAAGTGCGCGAAGGATCGAAGACGCTCGGCGCGGGACAGTTTCGTTTGCTGTTTGCAGTTTCGGATGCATTGCGTGACGCGGGCACACTCGTGCGCGACGGCGCAACGCTCGAAGGATCTGCGCTCGATCGGCTGAGCGGTGCACTGGCGCAGGGCGAGCTTGCCCTCTCAGAACCGGAAGCTGCGGCTGCTGCGCCTGAAGCCGAGACCGTCGACAGCGACGCCAGCGTGCGTGTTCAAGCGGACAAACTGGATGCACTGGCAAGCTCCGTTGGTCAGCTGCTGATGATTCGGGCGGGCAACGCAGCACGCGCGCAGGGACTCGAAGCGCTGCACGAAGAGTGGGCGACGTGGGCTCGCCAGATCAACCGCTCGATGCGCGAGTTTGGCGCGACGTACGAACATCTCGGCGGACCGCCGGCGCTGGTGCACCGCCTGGAAGCGCTCGAAGACCGCTTGAAGGAGC
>JBBQYT010000329.1:0-3958 GCA_038208385.1 Longimicrobiales bacterium
CATTTGGTGGCGCCACGATCGCATTCCGTCCGTGGCGCGAGGGCGCTCCGCGCGAGATCGAGATCAAGACGTTGCCGTTCGGTGAGGCTGTGCGTCTGACGCGGACAAGGATCCATACGGAGCGGACGAAGCGCGATGCGAACGTGCTGGACATTTGGTTCGATAATACGGATCCGGCGATTGCTCAAAATGCAGTGACATCGGTCATGCAGCGTTTTGTGGAGCTTCGGACGGCGATTCAGCGGCGCGAGAGCGGAGAGACCGTGGATTCGCTTCGGGCAATTGCGGACGAAACGAATGTTGAGCTGCGCAATGCGGAGACAGCGATGCAGGATGCGGCGAAGCAGAGCCGGCTTGTGGCGCCCGACACGCAGAGCAAGTCGATTGTTGGGCGATACAACGAGACTCTCGGCCAGCTCGAGAAGTCGCGCGCTGAGCTGGACGCGGTCAATTCGGTACTGACGCGTGTTGCGCATGCGGCGAATCCAAGCGAGGCCTGGACAACGCTGGTTGCGCACCCGCGTTTTCTTGAGAACGTGACCGTAGGCGGTATGCTGGGTCGTCTGACGGAGCTGGAGCAGCGGCGTCAGGAGCTGGCGGTGCGCCGGACGGACAGCAGCCGCGAGTACAAGCTGGTGACGGACCAGATTGCGTATCTCGACGGCTCGCTGCGCTCGCTTGCGGAGAGTTACCGGGCCGAGATGAATGAACAGGTAAACAGTCTGCAGAAGCGCGTGACCGTTATGGATACTGTGATTGCGCGCGTTCCGACTCAGATGATTGAGATCGGAAGACGGCAGCGTTCAGCGCGTATTCTCTCGGATTTCATGGCTTTGACGGAGATGCGTTTGCGGCAGGAAAAACTTCGTCAGGCGTTGACGTTTTCCAATGTGCAGGTCATCGATCCTCCAGAGCTTCGATATAAACCCATATGGCCCCGAAAGGGAATCGGTCTCGCCGTCGCGTTGCTGCTGGCGGCAATGTCGGCGACAATCGCAATGCTGGCCGTCGACAGGGCAGATCAGACGCAGCGCCGGGCGCAAACGATGGCGGTCCTCGCGCGCGAGCGCGACCTGATCACGTCACTCGAGTAGCGGTGCCGCCGACTCGCACGGAGCGGCGGTTGCTCCGCAGACTCGGCGATATCGCAGGAGCCTCGGTTCTTCTCGTCGTGCTGCTGCCGCTGCTCGCGGTTGCTGCGCTCGCGGTTCTGATCGAGTCCGGGCGACCGATTTTCTTTGGTCACCTGCGGCTCGGGCGTGGCGGCCGTCTGTACCGCTGCTGGAAGTTGCGTACAATGCACGTCGGCGCGGAAGCGCGACTCGAGCGCGAGCCGCACCTGAAGGAGCGCTACGTTCAGAATGGCTACAAGCTGCCGAGCGCGATCGATCCACGCGTGACGAAGATCGGTCGTGTGTTGAGGCGCACGTATGTCGATGAAATTCCGCAGCTGTTGAATGTGCTTCATGGCAGCATGTCGCTGATTGGCCCTCGTCCGATTGTTCCTGCGGAGCTGGCGTGGTATGGCTCGAACAGCAAGGAGCTACTGCAATCGAAGCCAGGGATATTCGGCGAGTGGACGAGCCGGGGCGACGCGCGCCCAAGCTACCCTGAGCGCGCGCACATGGAGCTCAACTACGTTCGCAGGCGCACGCTCGGCGCCGACCTGGCTATTCTGCTGCGTACGATTCCAGTCGTGTTGCGCGGTCAGCCGGATGAGTGAATGACGTGAGCACTGTTGAAGAGGTTGCCCGCGCCCAGGAGGCGAGTCCGGGCGCGAGCCTCAGACGTGTCTTCGCGAATGCGGGGTGGCTGCTGCTGGCTTACGTGCTCCCCCGCGTTTTTACGTTCGGCGCCATCATTGTCGCTGCGCGCGTACTCGGCACGCGAGACTTCGGCGCGTACGGAACGGCGGCTGCCTACGCGGTAATTCTCAGCATCATTGCAACGCTAGGGATGATGCCGCTGCTGATTCGCGACATCGCGCGCGATGCCGGGCGTGCGCCCGGCATGCTGGCGGCGGCCCACGTCGTCAAGACGGGCACAAACGCAGTGATGCTCCTCACGTTGTGGATTCTTGCGAGCCATGTCCTTCATTACTCGCCGCTGATTCTCAGTGCTGCGCTGCTTCTAGGCGTGTCGTATGCGATCGGTGCGTACGTTGAGAACTTTGCAGCCTACTTCCAGGCCGTAGAGCGCATGCACGTGTGGATGCAGGCGAGTGCGTTGTGTGGGCTCCTCACAGGCGCCGTCGGCACTGTGCTGGTGTTGACTACGCGCAGCCTGGTGTGGTTCTGTGCTGCTCCTGTCATTGGACAAATCGCTGCTCTCGGCTGGCTTGTCGTGCGCGCGCCAGCGCCAGCCCGCTTCGGTCTGCACGCCGACTTGACTGATGTAAAGCGATTGTTGCGCGCTCTTGCTCCGTTCGCAGCAGCGCTCGTCGCGCTGACGATCTACTACAAGGTGGACGTTCTCGTGCTCGCGAGCATGCGCGCGGCTGAAGATGTTGGCGAGTATACAGCCGCGTACAAATTCATCGATATCTCGCAGGCACTGGCGATCGTTGCAGCGAGCGCCGTGTATCCGCGCCTCGCCCGCGCTGCGCTGGCCGATTCTCGCGCGGACTGGGCAGGCACGCGCGTGACCGAGCTGATGCTGCTTGCTACGATCCCGGCCGCGGGACTGCTGTGGCTTGTGCGTGTTCCCCTGATCCATTTGCTTTACGGCTCTGAATATCACGGTGCCACATCGGTGTTTGCGTTCCTCGCTCCGGCGATTCCTGCGCTCACGATCAACATCCTCGCGGGTTACGTATTGAGCGCCAAAGGCCGTGTTGGGTTGGTGGCGCTGTTGTATGCGGCAGGAACCGTCGTGAAGGTTGCATTGAACCTGGCTTTGATTCCAAAGCTTGGCGCTGTGGGCGCCGGAGTCGCGATGGTCGCGTCTGAAACTGCGCTCGCGGTTGGCATGTTGGTCGTGATGCACGTCGTTGGCGCGTCGTCACCAGGTCGTGATGTTGTACTCACTGCCCTTGCTGGTGCTGCGCTCTGTGCCGTCGCCGCGGTGCTGCCGGATCCGAGCAACGGTCTGATTGCGGCGGTGGTGTGCGGATTTGCCATCGTCTTCGTTTACTGGAGAGCCGGGGCACTGCCGGAACGCGATGTGGCAATGCTGCGGCAGTCGATGCGTTCGTGAAGGTCCTCTACGTCTCGAAGGCCTTGGCTGTCGCTGCCTATCGCGACAAGATTCCGGCACTCGCGGAGCATGTCGACGTCACGGCTGTGATGCCCGAGCAGTGGCTGGGTCAGGTGCCCGAAGCCGGCCTCAATGGTCGCACGCATGTCGAGACACAGGCAACGTGGTTTGCCGGACGGAATCATTTGCACATGTATCGCGGAGCTGGCGAGATGTTGCGCCGTTTTGCGCCCGATCTCGTGCACATCGATGAAGAGCCGTATAGCGCGGTAACGTGGCAGCTCGCGCGTTTGTGTGCGGAGCGCCACGTTCCCGCGGTGTTCTTTGCTTGGCAGAACCTCGGCAAGCGTCTGCCGCCGCCGTTCAATGCAATGCGATCGTACGTATTTCGCAATGCGAGCGGAGCAATTGCAGGTACGGACACGGCCGCGCGCGTGCTGCGAGACTTCGGCTACGCGAAGACGGTTGCAGTGATCCCGCAGCTTGGCGTCGACCCGCTGCGCTTTCGTCCCGACGCGATGGCCCGCGCCGCAACGCGCCAGCAGATCGGAGCTGTTGCGGACGATTTGGTGGTTGGCTACGCCGGACGTCTGGTGCATGAGAAAGGTGTTCACGTCCTGCTGGATGCAATCCGGGACATTCCGAATGGTCGCGTTCTGGTCGTCGGGGACGGACCGGAAAGGGGCGCGTTAGCAGATGTTGCAAGCGCGAACGGAATTTCGGAGCGAGTGCACTTTGTCGGCCCTGCCGGATCTCTCGAGAT
>JBBQYT010000330.1:0-3954 GCA_038208385.1 Longimicrobiales bacterium
ACTCCCGATCTATCATACGTTCACATATTTCTGGCTCGCCTGCAGCAGGGTTCTGACCCTGCAGCTGCTATCGAAACCCTCGACGAAGCAATAGAGGGCTACGACAGAAGAGATCCATGCTGCGTTCTCAGAATGAACCTGGAGCGCACAAGAATCCTGGCGTCAATGCATGCGCCAAACGCCGTTGAAGAATGCGATGCCGTAATCGCAACAGCCGAACGGATGGGAGCAGAACCAATCAGGTCGAGAGCTATCGACTTGAAGTGCTCGATCCGGCCCGCAACATTGCGATCTTAGCGCGTCACCATTGAGAAGTGGCGTCGTGCGTTCCGCGCACTGCGTTTCCGCAGTTATAATGTCAGCTACCGACACCACCAACAAAATGGCGCCACCTTCATAAGGCGACGCCACTATATAAAGCCTCCGCACAAAAGCACCCGAGCACGCCCTCAATCAATCATGGGTCTCTTCAAAATCATCATCATCCAAAAACGCGCGACGCTGTTTCTCCAGGTCGAACCCGCCATTTCGAACTTCCTGCTGGAGCCACGCTTCAATCAGCCACTCCCACCCGGACAGATAGCGAAGCTCCGACGGCCGGCAATCCATTAGCCGTTTCATCTGATTGCTCAATGTGAACGCATCAGGATAGCGGTAGCGCGACGCGACCTGCGCGACGGTGTACCTTCCGCTCTGCAACGCAATTGCTGCATGAAACAAACGAGCGAACTGCAGCCAATGCGACGGGACGGGGATACCGACGGTGGCGAAATGCCGGCCCAGTGTGCGGCGCGATGCGTACAATCTGCGCGACGCTGCGCCAATGCTTTTCACTTCCGGTGCAATTTCGAACAGCACCCGGATCTCCCGCCACACTTCTGCGTTCAGCGAGAGCTGTCGCCATTCGATGTAACTCATCAGAGTCGCCGGCAGATTTTGGGGGCCGTCGTGGATCAGTTCGAGAATTCGGGACGGTGTCGACAGCTCGCCGACGGGCAACACGCCTGACGGTCGCAAGTCCATGATGCCGGACAGGAGCGGACGCGTCGCGAGCACTTCGGCGGGTAACGGAAGAATCACGACGAGAGGCACACCGTGCGGACGGTGTTGCAGCCATTCGAACTCGGCGCGCTGTTTTTCGCCGGAGCGAAGCCACCACACGAGAATCTCTCCTTTGGGGCCACCCTCGGCCGCCTTCCATCCCGCTTTGATTGGGATGTACACGTCGTACGGCGGCTGCATCAGCGCGATGGTCGACTCGCAAATCGAGGGCAGGGTTGGGCGCATGGATTCCTCCGAGGTTGCGCGGGGATTTGTGGCCCAAGGATACCGCGGCTATGTCATCGGCTTATCAAACGCTTGGGACCGCTGATGTTAGGTTGAGACACGCAGGGCAATTCTGCAGGGTGTTTCGCCGGCATCTGCGAAGCTTGACTGACTCCTCTGAAAATCACTACTATAGCAAGACCGCCACAGTCTGTTTTTCCCTCGAGTTCAGGTCCCATCACTATGCTCGTCCGCAGCAGGATGTCGCGCGACGTGGTCACGGCTACGCCGGAAACCACCCTCGCGGAAGCGTTAGCGCTTTCGCAGCATCACCAGATCCGCCATCTGCCCGTTCTCGAGAACGGCAAGCTCGCGGGCCTCGTGAGTGATCGTGACATGCGTCTGCACGAGCCGGCACCCGGCAGCATGACCGCCGAACAGCGCGACACCTACCTCGCCGGCAAGACGATCGGTGAGATCATGACGCGCAATGTCGAGACGACGACGCCCGACATGCCGATCGAGGAAGCCGCGCAGCGGCTCTTTCAGCAGCACATCGGCTGCCTGCCGGTCATGGAAGGCAATACAATCATCGGCATCATCACGACACTCGACCTGCTGCGCGGAATGGTGGAGATCTTCGGACTCGACAGGCCATCCAGCCGCATCGAAGTGCGCACACCGAATCGACCCGGCGAAATTGCGCGCGTCGTGCGCCTCATCGGCATCGATTCGCGCACCAGCATCGCAGGCATGGTGCTGGTACCACTGAACACGACGGAAGCGGTGTTCGTCATTCGCGTCGAGACACTCGACCCGCGTCCGATAGTCGAAGCACTGCAGCGGCTGGGATACGACGCAGCATGGCCGAGCCTGGATCTCGACCTCGACAATCCGTCCGTCGGACATCGCCGCGAGAGCGTGAGCTGACGCGATACGCTCTCGTCTGAAGCGATGTCACCCGCTTCAGCACCGTGCATCCGTGCATCCGTTCTAACCCGAATACTGCTCCCACACATGACCGAACCGAACGACACGCGCTTTACGGTCAAGCCGTATGATGCAGCAATGCGCAGCGAGCTGGACTCGATGTATGCTGACTTCGAGCCCAAGCGCGCTGCGCAAAATCTGCCGCCCGCTCAGGACGACCCGCGACGCCGTTGGCTCGACAACATCCTCGCCGGCGGCACGCACGTCGTCGTTTACGTAGAAGGAAAACTCGTCGGTCACATCATGCTGATGCCGATGAAGGAGCCACACTCCGTCGAGCTCGCCAACTTCCTGCACCAGTCCGTTCGCAACCGCGGCATAGGCACCGCACTCAACCGCGTCGCCGTCGAGCTCGCGAAAGACCTCGGTTACACCCGCGTGTGGCTTTCCGTCGAACCTTCCAATCGCGCCGCAGTACGTTCCTACCAGAAGGCCGGATTCCGCCTGCTCGAGCAATCGTTGTACGCACGCGAAATGGAAATGGAAGCACGTCCGGCCTAACCCTTTGCGCCACCGCGACCCACGCACCCTTGATCACCTCCTCCTGCGGCGCGACAATCGCCGCTACCGAGACCAGCGCAAAAACGTACGACGCCCGGTCGCGCACCTTCCCGTAGGTTTCTCCGCCAGGCGGCCAGCCCTCCGGTAGCTCTCAATGTCCTTCATTGGCAGGCGACCTATATCGACCAGGTGCGTCGTCCGCTCGATATCGAGCTTCATCAGGTCCAGCAGGTTGGTGCCGCCGCCGATGAAATTTGCGCCCGCATGCTGAGGCTCATTCCAGACTTCCTCACGAACGGACAGGGAAAACCGCTGGCAGCGGTCCCCACCCTGACGCAGCTTTCCTGTGTCGGTCTGTGGACTTTGGGGGCGATTCCGGGCGGGCGCGCTGTTTGCACGTTTGAAGGCGCAAACCTTTCGCGGGGGAGGATATGGCAGCGCGGGCGATGTGGAAGGGAGTGATCAGGTTCGGCGGCGTCGAGCTACCAGTGAAGCTCTATTCGGCGATTCAGGACCGGGCGGTCCACTTCAACCTGCTCAATACGAGCGACAGGAAACCTGTCAGACAACACATGGTGGCATCGGATTCGGGCGATGTCGTCGAGCCGGAAGCGATTCGCAAAGGCTACGTCGATGACAACGGCTTTGCAGTCATGCTGGATGATGATGAGATCGAGGCGCTCGCGCCCAAGCCGAGCCGCGACATCGATATCAGCAAGTTTGCCGAGATCGGCGCCTTCGCGCTCGAAAGAGCAACGCGAAGGCATTGCAAGCTGGGTGATGCGGAAGCGCGAATACATGGGTGCACTGCGTCCGCACGACGGCTTTCTGATGCTCGTCACATTTCGCCACGCGGATGAAATCATCCCCGCGCGCGCGCTGCCGAAACCGGCCGGACCGAAGCTGGAAGCGCGCAAGCTGAAGCTCGCACGCCAGCTCATCGCAACGCTCGAAGAAGATTTGATGCGACGCGCTATGAGGATGAGTTCAGAAAACGTGTCGAGGCGTTCGTAAAGGCAGAGGCGCGCGGCAAACACGTGCGCGTGACGAAGCTCAAGCCGCGCGCAGAACACAAGTCGCTTGCGAGCGCGCTCGAAGCAAGGCACTCCACTCGCGCGCCGTTTCTTCACGGAGAAAACAGACACGGAGCTCGAAGACGATGATGTCGTGCGCGGCTACGAGATCGCGAAAGGGAAG
>JBBQYT010000331.1:0-3948 GCA_038208385.1 Longimicrobiales bacterium
GCGATGAAGGTGCGCGCTCTCATCAAGGCGTGGACATCGCCGCGGTACGCGGCACACCCGCCCTGGCTTCGGCAGGCGGCGTTGTCACCGCAGTGCAGGTAACACCCATCGGCGGCAAAGTCGTCTGGATGCACGACGAAGCGCAAAACCTGTCGTTGTATTACGCCCACCTCGACACGCAGATCGTCACGACAGGTCGCCGTGTTCAGCAGGGTGATACACTCGGTTTCGTCGGCAACACCGGCAATGCAGCAGGCGGTTCGCCGCACCTGCACTTCGGCGTGTATGTGCAAGACAACAAGACGATGGATCCCGAGCGCTACCTGCAGGCTGCAGCAACCGCATTTGTGCCCCTGCCACTCGATACATTCCTGATCGGAACCTGGAGTCGCATCGCGCGGCAGGATGTGCGACTGCGCGCAGCTCCCGAAGATGGCGCGCGCATCATTACACAGCTCGCGCGCGCATCAGCATTGCGCGTGACAGGCGGAACAACGGGTTGGTATCGCGTACGAATGCCCGACGGCGAAACCGGTTTCGTGGCAGCATCGCTTCTCGAATCGGCATTTGAGCCGGTCCGTCTGCAGCGCGTTGCAGGGTCCGCCGATCTGCTCGATTCTCCGCGGGCTGATGCCGCCGTGATCGAGAGTTTGAGTGGAGGATCCGATGTACCGGTGCTAGCCATCTACAACGGATTTGTCTTCACGCAATCGCCTGCGGGCCATGCGGGATGGCTTGCAATAGGGAAATGATTCGGCTGTTGTCCTCGCCCGGCTGCAATCACCCGCCCGCATGATCCAGAACGGCAGTCCTATCCCGGTGCCATCGCCTTTTGCACCCTGCCGCTTGCCCGCTCAGCCCCCTCCCGCGAACTTCCCCGCACAATGGGCAAACTCGCGATTCTGATGGTGACCGCCTTCGTCGACATGGTCGGCGTATTGATGGTCCTCCCCCTGCTGCCGTTCTTCGCAATGCAGATGGGTGGACAGGGTCTCGTCATCGGGCTGCTCGTTTCATCGTTTGCAGTCGCACAGCTGCTCGCGGCGCCCATGTGGGGCCGCGTCTCGGACAAATATGGCCGTCGTCCCGCGCTGCTGGCGGGGCTTTTTGCATCGGCGATCGCATACATCGTCTTTGCGTTCGCACACTCACTGGTCGCGCTGCTCATCTCGCGCGTCATTCAGGGCGCGGGTGGCGGTACGGTCAGTGTTATTCAGGCATATGTCGCCGATGCGACCAAACCCGAGCAACGTGCGCGCAGTCTGGGCTGGTTGTCCGCATCCACGAATGCGGGTGTTGCGATCGGGCCCGTCATCGGATCGTTCACGCTCGGTATCGGCAGATCAGCGCCGGGACTGTTTGCTGCGGGTCTCTGTCTCGTCAACATGCTTTTCGCATGGCGATACCTGACGGAGTCGCACGACTTCAAGGCCGCGCGGGCCGCAGGCAAGCGCATCACGCCGGGCCGCGAAGCTGTCTTGCGAGTGCTCAAGCATTCCGGCGAGCCGGCATCGCGACTGATCTTCATTTATGCAATCGGCATGGGCGCCTTTCAAGGCATGACTGCCATCCTCGCCCTTTTTCTGGCGAGGAGGTATGGGGTGAATGCGAAGACGATCGGGTACTTCTTCATGTACATCGGCGTCATCTCCGTATTCACGCGCGCACTGATTCTTGGTCCGGCAGTCGATCGCCTTGGCGAAGCACGCCTGTCGCGCATCGGCCAGGTATTGCTCGGCGTAGGACTCGCTGCAATGCCATTCACGCATTCGTACGCGACGCTCGCGGTCGCGGTCGCGCTCGTGCCGCTCGGCACTGCGTTCACGTTCCCATGCGTAACGGCAATGCTGTCGCGCGTCATTGCAGGACACGAACGCGGATTGTATATGGGCGTGCAGCAGACGTTTGGCGGCGTCGCACGCGTTGTCGCTCCGATCTGGGCGGGCTTCGCTTTCGACCACCTCGGCATTGGAGTGCCCTTCTGGACCTCTGCCGGCCTCGTCATCGGAACCATCTTTCTAGGACTCGGTATGGAAGAACGCATGAGACCCGCTCCCGTACCGCAACCGGTAATCGACCCCGTCGCAGGCTGACAACCTCTTCAAGGTGAATTCTCAATGCACATGCGAGCGCGCTTCGCCCTACTCGCTTTCATTGCGTTTGCCGGCGCACGCGCCACGAGCGCACAGACTGTGACAGACGCCGCTAAAACGATCACGCCTGAAGACATGCACACGCGCATCGGCGTCCTGTCCGATGATTCGCTCAAGGGACGCAACACGCCAAGTCCCGGACTCACGGGCGCCGCGAACTATATTGCCGGACAATTCAAGTCCTTTGGACTGCAGCCTTTCGGCGACAACAACGGCTTTCTGCAGTTGTGGCCGTATCGCCAGGCGCATCTGAGAGGCGATGTATCGATTGAATCCCGCTCGGCTGCTGGCACGAACAAGCTCAAATACGGCGATGATTTCTTTCTCGTGCACTCGGACGCAGACTCCGCCGTCGCGAGTGCCGTATTCGGTGGCGGCGCAAAGGATGCCGCCACGGTAGGCGACGCTGCGCGCGGAAAAGTGCTGTTCTTCTTTCTGCCGGGTCAGCCCAACGCGGAATGGCAACAGACAGCGAGCGCGACGTTGATGTCGAGCCTGCACAACGGCGCAAAGGCGATCATCCTCGTACTCGACCCGGCGTTTCCTGCGCAGATCATTGGCATGATCACGCAGCAGACTGCCGAAGCACGCGTACCACCGGGAGCGCCGCCACTCATCGGCATGACGTACGGTAAAGCGAAAGAAATTTTTGCGGCAGGCGGACAGAACCTCGATGCACTAAAGGACAAGAGCGGCACGACGGCACTCAATGGCGTGACAGTCGCCGTCAAACAGCCCGTCGAATCGAATGAAGAAAAAGTCCCGAACGTCGTCGGCCTCATCCCCGGCAGCGATCCAAAACTGAAAGACGAATACATCGTCTTTAGCGGTCACATGGATCACATCGGCGTGGGCAAGCCCGATGAGCGCGGCGACTCCATCAACAATGGTGCAGACGACGATGCATCAGGCTCGTCCGTCGTTATGGCAGTCGCACAAGCGTTCGCATCGCTGAACGTACCCCCGAAGCGCTCGCTGATTTTCCTGACGGTGAGCGGAGAAGAGAAGGGACTGCTGGGGTCGGATTTCTTCGTCAATCATCCGCCGATCGCAATCAGCAAGATCGTCGCGGACGTGAACACCGACATGATTGGCAGAAACAATCCCGATACAGTCGTCGCGATCGGGCAGGACTATTCGTCACTCGGACCGCTCGTCCAGGCAGTCGCAAAGGCGCATCCCGAGCTGCACCTCAAAGTCGCACCCGATCTCTGGCCCGAAGAAGGTCTCTTCTTCCGAAGCGATCACTTCAACTTCGCCAAGAACAACGTGCCCGCCATCTTCTTTACGACCGGCCTGCACGCCGACTACCACAAGCCGTCCGACGAAGTCGACAAGATCGACACCGACAAGGCAGCCAGAATTGCGCGACTCGTGTTTTATCTGGGAAACGAAATCGCAAACGCGCCGTCTCCTCCGAAATGGACGGCTAAAGGTGTCGAAGAAGTGAAGAAAATGACGCAGTAAAGAACAACGCGGCGAGTGCGAGACGCGGTGAGTGGGCGATTGGTCTTTTCGCCGCGTCGCCGTGTCGCCCCCTCGCCGCGTCGCTTTCTTAGAGCCTGAACTCCCGGAAAAGTCTCTTCTCTCCTTCGCCAGAAATCTGCGCCTCCAATTCGATGTACTCCTCGAGTCCACTGCCGGCTAGCTTCTCCCGAAAAAGCTGATCCAGCTGGAATACGCCCGCTGAATTCGATAACTCGACGCGCAGCCGCACCGGGCGATGCTCGCCATCTTCGATCGATACGGCCTCGACCGCCGCCGCCGACAGCGAATGGATGCTCGTTGAGCCCGC
>JBBQYT010000332.1:0-3936 GCA_038208385.1 Longimicrobiales bacterium
TACATTCATGCACGATCCTCACGACATCGCCTAACGAATTAATGCGACCGATTCACGACCGCATGCCTGTAATCCTGCCACCGGGCGCACGCGAACAATGGATTGCAAAGGGCACCATGCCCGATCTGGAAGCACTGCTGGTGCCCTATTCCGGGGATGACCTGGAGGCGTATCCGGTTTCTGATCAGGTGAACTCGGTTGCAAACGATAGTGCAGAGCTTGTGGAGCGGATTCTCTGAAATTTTTCACCGCGGAAGACGCGGACGACGCGGAAGAAATCCCCTTGAATTCCGCGTCTTCCGCGTCTTCCGCGGTGAAAAATTCATGTTTCGTCGTGTTTCGAGACACTACGCGACGTTCTCGAATAGATCCTGCTGCCCGGATTCGACGTTTTCCTGCTCGAACGTACGCATGGGAACGCGCGTTACAGTGAGTTCGCGCTTCGAGCGACGGCGCAGGGCGCGGTGTGCGCATGCGCGTGCTTCGCATCCAACGCGACGGGCGGTGCGTTTCCACGGGCGGCCGTGACCTTTGTGACCGAGCGCGAGCCACACTTCGATGTGCGCCATCTCGTGCAGTAGTGTGTCGACGAGATCGGTCTCGTTTCCTTCCAGCATCAAATCGACGTTCAATGCCAGCTCGATGACTTCGCGGCGGCCGGACTTGCGCACGTGATAGCGCACGTGACCGTAGCGCGTTGCCATGCGATTGCTCAAACGGATCTGCAACTCCTTTGGGAGTGCGCCGCTGAAGCGTGTGCGGTTGAGCTGCGCATAGAGCCGGCGCAGGTAGCGCTGCTGGGCGATAGTGCCGCAGCACGTTGTGATTTTCGGGAGGGTTGCGCCGTCGGACGTTTCGCGGTCTTCGGCTGCTACGCGTGCACGCTCGAGCGCTTCGCGTGTGCCCGGCCATGCGCGCAGCACAGCGACAGCGCGACGGCTGTCCTCAGATCCCGCGCGTGCGCGCAGGAACAACGCGATCGCGTCCAGGATGTCGGGGGGCGCGGAAGCGAAGCACGCGTGTGCGTTGAGAAGAGAGCCGTCGCGCGACAGGGACAGCAGTCGCTCGCGGTTGTTCCTGAAGCGAACGCTCCGAATCCGGCGGACACCGCGCTGTCTCAGCGCGACAAGGAAATTTTCTACGGTTTGATCGAGCATCGACCGGGAACCGGTGAGTGAATCCTGACACAATATAGCACTTTGGAGGCTCGACCGTATCGGCCGCGCGGGTGGCTTTCGGCGGCCACATAGGGAGCCAACTCCGTGCTGGCGCAGCTTCTGCATATTTGCCCGGATTGCCGAAAAGCCTCGCGCTTTCGGCACCCTCCGCCGCGCTCGGAGACGAGCCCTTTTTGAATGGAGAAAATTCGGGTGGACCTAGCTACGAATGGGCGCAAGGATGCACCGCCGGGACCCGTGCGCGTAAGCACGGGCGTCCTCGGCCTGGATAAGATTCTGGGCGGCGGTCTGCCGGAAAACCGACTTTATCTCATTGATGGTGATCCCGGCACTGGTAAAACGACTCTTGCATTACAATTTCTTCTTGCGGGTACGGCCGCAGGCGGACGCGGATTGTATGTAACGTTATCCGAGACCAAGGAAGAGCTGGAGTCGGTTGCGATATCGCACGGCTGGTCGCTCGATACGATCGATGTGTTCGAGTTGTCGGAGACGGAAAGCGATGAGCTGGCGCAGGGCTACACAATTTTTCATCCGGCCGAAGTCGAGCTGCAGCAGACGATGGATTCGGTATTCAAGGCAGTGGAGGCACGCGAGCCAACACGCGTCGTTTTCGACTCCCTTTCGGAAATGCGTCTTCTCGCCCGCGATCCGCTCAGGTTCCGTCGGCAGATTCTCGCGGTCAAGCAGTTTTTCGCGGGCCGCAACTGCACTGTGCTGCTGCTCGATGACAAGACTGCGCCGGAAGGCGATCTCCAGCTGCACAGTCTCGCGCACGGCGTAGTGGTGCTGGAGCATGTTGCGCTCGAGTATGGCGCAGAGCGACGCAGGCTGCAGGTGAGGAAGCTGCGTGGCGTGCGCTTTCGCGGCGGTTTCCACGACTTCCGGATCCTCACCGGCGGTATTTCGGTCTATCCTCGAATTCTGAGCAACGAGCGGCGCGTGGAGTGGACGGGAGAGAGCCTGCAGAGCGGCTCGGAGGCACTCGACACGCTGCTGGGCGGCGGCTTGACGCTTGGAACGAGCGTGTTGATAACGGGCGCGGCAGGCACCGGAAAATCGGTGTTGTGCACGCAGTACGCGGAAGCAGCTCTCGAGCGCGGTCAGCGGGTTGCGTTTTACATGTTTGATGAGCGTGTCGCGACGTTTCAAATGCGCAGCAAGAGTCTCGGCATTGGCCTGCTGGACGAAGCACACAAGGATCTGCTTTCAGTGCGCCAGATCGAGCCTACAGAGCTTTCGCCGGGCGAGTTTGCGAGTCAGGTCGTGCGCACGGTTGAAGACGATGGCGTGAAGCTCATCGTCATCGATTCGATCAACGGCTACATGCAGTCTATGCTGGAAGAGCGACTTCTTCCCGTCCAGGTCCACGAGCTCCTCACGTTCCTCGCCAACCATGGCGTGACTGTGCTCATGACGCTCGTGCAGCGCGGAATTTTCGGGAATCCAGTCGATGAAGCGGCCGATGTCAGCTACCTTGCCGACACCGTGATTCTGCTGCGGTATTTCGAAGTGCTGGGCTCCGTACGGCAGGCGATTTCCGTCGTCAAGAAACGCAGTGGAGATCACGAGCATACGATTCGTGAATTCCGCGTCGCTGCCGGTGGTCTCGCCGTCGGTGAGCCTCTGCGCGATTTCCAGGGCGTTCTCACGGGCGTGCCGTTATACACGGGCAACAATACGCCGCTGATGAAGGAGCATCCGCTCAGCATGCCGGCTCCGCGCAAAGAGCAATATTGAAGGCGCCGCCGACGCCGGCCGCGGCACCCGCCGTCGCGGTCCTCACGCCGACGGGCAGGGACGCGAAAGTAACCGGGCGTGTGCTGCGCGATGCCGGGTTCAACCCCGTTATATGTGCCGATGTCCCGGCGGTGTGCGAAGCGCTCGGCAACGATGTCGGTGCATTGCTCATCGGCGAAGAAGCGCTCGGCCCTGCGCGTCTCGAGACACTGGTTTCTGCACTCGAGGCGCAGCCATCCTGGTCGGATGTCCCGCTCATCGTCATCACGGGCGAGGATCAGCTGTCGCGGAATTTTTCGGCGACACTGGGTCCGTTGGTCGAGCGCGGCAACGTGACACTACTCGAGCGCCCTGTGCGTGTGGCGACGCTCGTTACGACGCTGCGCTCTGCATTGCGTGCGCGCGCGCGCCAGTTCGATGTGCGCGACTATCTCGAGGAACGACTCGCCGCGGTCGACGCATTGCGCGAAAGCGAATCGCGGCTGCGCGCCGCCGTGCTCGCTGCACCCTATCCGATGATGCTGCACGCCGAAGACGGAGAGGTGGTGCAGCTCAATGATGCGTGGACGGAGCTTTCCGGATTCGCAGCCGATGAGCTGCAGACCACAGCGGACTGGAAATCGAAAGCGTTCGCGAAGACTTCGGCGGAAACAGAATCACCAATCGCAGCGGAGCTCGAGCGCTGCAGCACGGACGGTGAAGACTGGCTGATGGATGGCGAGCGCACGATCACGACGAACGAGGGAGCTCGACGCATCTGGGACTTCCACACGGTTGCGCTCGGCCGTCTTCCCGACAGGCGCCGTCTCAGCCTCACAGCGGCGCTCGACGTTACGCCGTTCAAGGAGCTGATCGAGCGCGAGCGGTCCGCACGCGAAGAAGCCGAAGACGCCAACAAGGCAAAAAGCGTTTTCCTGACTACGATGAGCCACGAGCTGCGCACACCGCTGAATGCGATTGCAGGCTACACCGAATTGATGTCGATGGGGATTTCGGGTCCGGTAACGGAAGTCCAGAA
>JBBQYT010000333.1:0-3928 GCA_038208385.1 Longimicrobiales bacterium
CGCCTCCTCACCGGCACGCTCCAGCTCCACCTCGAGCTCGAAAAAGAGCTCGCGTCCTTTCTAAGCATGGAAGCGGCTGCGACCTTCGCGTCCGGGTATGACGCCAACGTCGCAGCCATTACCTCACTTTTCGGAGCAGGCGATGTTGCCCTGCTCGACCAGTACGCGCACCAGAGCATCCATGATGGCGTACGCATGGCCGGATGCGATGTGCGCCGGTTCCGCCACAACGACATGGAAGACCTCGAGCGTCGCCTGCGCCAGGCCAAGAACCGGGGCGCAATGCGCATTCTCGTCGCTGTCGATTCAGTATTCAGTATGGATGGCGATGAAGCGCCGCTCGCCCGCATTATCGACTTGAAGAACAAGTATGGCGCGTTCCTGCTCGTCGATGAGGCACACTCGATCGGCGCCATCGGCGCCACGGGACGCGGCATCTGCGAAGCGCAGAACATCAATCCCGCGGATATCGACATCACAACCGGATCGCTCTCGAAAGCCATCCCGTCGTGCGGCGGATTTGTCGCCGGATCGCTTGGCCTCAAGATCTACATCCAGCACGGCTCCGCACCGTACATCTTTTCCGGTGCAATGACGCCCGCCAATGCTGCAGCATCGCTCGAAGCATTGCGTATCGTACAGGAAGAGCCCGAGCATCTGGAGCGTCTGCGCGCAAATACGTTCCGTCTGCGCGATGGACTCAAGGAGCTTGGACTCACGACATCAGGCGCCACCACCGCCGTCGTCCCCGTGTTCCTCGGCGACGAATGGCGCGCCTATCGCTGGGCCCGGCAGCTCCTGAACCGCGGCATCTTCGTCTCGGCCGTGACGTTCCCTGCCGTTTCGCCCGGACACGCACGCCTGCGCCTGTGCGCGACAGCCGCCCACAAGCCAGAGCACTTCGACCAGCTCTTTGCCGGCCTCGCCGAGTGCCTCGCCGCGGAATGAAGGCCAGAACACTGCTTCAGGCCCTCTTCGCTACGGCGCTGCTCCCGACAGCCGCGTGCAACGTGTCCCTTTGCCCGACCGTCCTCGCGCCGGGCATCACCATCCAGGCCCGAGACTCGGTCACCAACGCACTCGTCTTCGGCTTCCTCACCGCTACCGTCACTGACGCCTCGTACTCCGACACGCGCGCCATCACAATCGCTCAGCGCGACACGGCCACCGCGCTCCTGCAGCTCGCCGCCGGGCGGGCCGGCAACTTCCACGTCGTAGTTCGGGACTCTCTTCACGCCACCTACACCCGCGACAACGTCCGCGTAAACTCCGCGATCTGCGGCGGCGCCCAGACCGTCGCCATCGTCGCCAAACTCCAGCCAAAGCCGCACTAAATCGAGTACTTAGCGGCTTTCGGTCCCAACCACCTCACGGCTCGTCCCGCACGCATGGCCTTCGAACGTCCCGTACCTTTTCTTGGTAGGTAGTGTTAGAAATAAGGTGCGTGTCTTCAAAAACGGTTGCAGGGCGTTTTCTGCCTATGAAGCGATTGTATCTCCTTGCAGTACTGCTGGCTCCGGCCGGACTCGCCGCGCAGCAACCGCAGCCCGATTTCAGCCAATTCCAGACATTGCTGAGTCAGATCAAGCTATCCATCCGCCTCGAGTGGCTGGATAAGGGACGTCAAAAGGACAGCCTGGCCTCGAAGCAGCTCATAGAGCGCGGCCTGATCGCCATGCGGCGCTACGAGATCACGAACAGGCGCGAGGATGCCAACCGGGCGCGGGAGATCTTCGGGAAGGCTACAGACCGCTACCCGAACCTCCCATGGGCCTGGTACGGACTCGGCATCGCCCTCGCGCACGGACCGGACGTCCGGATCAAGTCTCCGCTCGGCGTACTCAACAAGATCGTGATCGGCCAGAGCGCCGCTCAAATCATTGGCCTCGACCCGCGCAGTCGTGCGAAGCGCGCCCTCAAACACGCCATCGAGCTGGACCCCGTGTTTCCCGCGCCCGCGCTGGAGCTCGCCGAGCTTTCGCTGGCAGACCAGGACAAGGACGGGCTGCGCGCCGCGCGCGACGCGCTCAAGCGCATCAACAGTCAGCCGGGGCCGCATGCGAGCGTCGCAACGGCGCTGTCGAATGTGGATTCCGCTCTTGGTGATTTGACCGACGCTACCGACGCGGCGGATGCAGCGATCGCGGCATCACCAACGGATCCGTCGGCTTTGCACGCGCGCGCCGTCGCGCTGCTCCTCAGGGCCAAGGATCCGCCGTCTGGTGCGCAGGCGTATTTCTCTGCGCTCGACAATCTGACCGATGAAGCTGCGGAAGAATTTTTCCACGATGTAGTCGCGCTCGTTGCGGATTCAGAGCGCGTTGCGTGGGATCACGGCGATCTGAACGCGCACCGCGCATGGCTCAGAACGTTCTGGGATATGCGTTCGGCGCGCGCCGGCGTGAGTGTGCCGGAGCGGCTGTCCGAGCATTACCAGCGGTTGTCGTTTGCACAGAAGAAGTATCGTCGCAAGAGCATGCGCGGCGCGGATCCATCTGATGCATTGCTCCACATCCGTTCATCGGACAAGCTCGAGTACGATGACCGCGGGATCATCTACATCCGGCACGGCAAGCCGGATGAAGTCGTTTCCAGTGCGAGCATCAATCTTCGGCCCAATGAGTCATGGGTGTATCACGCGATCGATCGGAAGCCGCAGCTTGTGCACTTCATCACGCTACCGGACGCTCCCGACTTTCATCTCGTGGATGACATCCTCAAGGCGGTCGACATGTCTACGACCGGATTCAACTCCATCCCCGTTGTGCAGCTGCTCGAGGATCGCGTCGCGTACGAGCCGCGCTACGGACTCATGATCGCACGCCTCCAGGAAGCGCGCAGTGACGTGATGGCGGCGTCGATGACGACCCGCGGCGGTACTGCAGACATCATGGAAACGCTGACCAATCTCGGCGTGCAGGCTGCCACCGTCAGTGCAGATGAGCGCATGCTCGCACTCAACATGGTGCGGAGCGATAGCGACAGACCGCACTTCGATGCAGACCTGCCATTCTTCTACGATGTCTATACGTTTCGCGGCACGAAGGGCCGCACGGATATCACAGCAGCGATGGCCATCCCGGGCCAGATGCTGGAGCCCCGGGATGGCAACGACGCGAGCTACGCATTGCGATTGTCGCTCATCGTTCTTGATTCCACTGCCGGCCGCGTCGAACGCTCGGACACTGTCTTTCATTTCTCCGCGAGCAAGCCGCTCGTTGCCGGACAGCACCTGCGCACTCAGGTACAGCTTGCCGCGACGCCATCGCCCAGCGCGTCCTACCGCGTCGTCGCCAGCAATTTCTCGGAGAGCATCTCGAAAGGGCAGATGTACGGCGCGCCACTTCCCATTCCAGACTATTCCGGCACGCACCTCATGTTGAGCGACATTGTGCTTGCCGAGGCGGAGCCCGGCGGCAGCTGGAAGCGCGGCAAGCTCAGTCTGCGCCTGGTGCCGCCGCGGCAGTTCCCGCGCAGCAAGCCACTCACGTTGTTCTACGAGATTTACAACCTGGCCGAAGGCGCCGCGTACCGCACCGAAGTTTCAATCTTCGCAAGCGATAAGGGCGGCGGACTCGGAAAACTCAAGCGGATGTTCGGCGGCAAGCATGGCATGAGCTTCGCCTTCGAAGGCACCGCCAGCAACGCGGATGGCGCCATCCAGGAGCTCAGGCGCCTCGCCCCGGATCTGCCCGCGGGCAGGTACCGAATCCAGGTCAAAGTCACCGACCTCGCCTCCGTTGTCGTCGCGCAGAAAGAGCGCGACTTCGTCGTCATGAAATAATCGATCGGGATAGGGGAGCGTGAGTGATCCTCACGCTTCCCCTCCCACACCACCGTACGTACGGGTCCGTATACGGCGGTTCGGAAAGTTGGGGTCAGAGCGGCGCAAGCCGCGGAATGCCGAGGCAGTCAAAATACTGTTTCG